>JACDHG010000110.1 GCA_013821195.1 Propionibacteriales bacterium | reverse complement strand
GGTCGGCACCGGGACAGGCTCCGTCGACGAGGTGGTCGGCACCGGGACAGGCTCCGTCGACGAGGTGGTCGGCACCGGGACAGGCTCCGTCGACGTCGGCACCGGGACAGGCTCCGTCGACGTCGGCACCGGGACAGGCTGCGTCGTCGTCGGAGCAGAGTTGGCCTGGCGTTGCTGACGCTCTTGGCGTAGCAGCGTGCGGTGTGCCTGCTTGCGCTGCTCCACGACTTCCGCGGCCTGCTGCGCGGCCTCCCGGCGTTCCTGGCGCTCCTCGGCGAGCAGCTCCAGCCGACGCTGCTCGGCGATCCGCGCCTGCCGTCGTTGCTCCAGGCCGGTCTGCCGCTGGGTTGCCACGGCCACCGAGATGTTCTGGGCGTTGGCAAGCTCCTGCATGAGGCCGGTCCGCCGGGCGGCGATCGTGACGACGGCATCCTGCTGTACCTCGACTGCGTCGACCGCCGTCTGCTTCGCGTCAGTGGCGGCCTGCTTGGCCCCAGCCGACTCTGTCAGCGCGTCTTCGGCGCTCACCTCGTACACCTGTGAGAGCTGCGAGGCGGCCTGCCAGCGCTGATACCTGGCGTCGAGGATGCGCTCCGACGCTGCAGAGGCGGACATCTGAGTGATCAGCGAGTGTGGTCCGTCCGCGGTCAGCGCGAGGCTGAAGCTCGTCATCTCCGCTCCCGAGATCTGCTGTTCCACCAGGTAGGCGACCAGCGAGGAGCGCGCCCGGTCGGTGCGGAGGGAGGCGCGCGATGCCTTGCGCTCGGCGCGGACCACCGCCTGCTCGGCGTTCTCCCAGTGGAAGACAGCGCCGTTGTACGCCTCTGACTCCTGCTCAGCCACGATCCCGAGGTCGTGCAGCTGCTGGTTCGCCGCGGCGAGATCGGCCCGGATCGAGGCCACCGAGCGCAACTTGTCGACGACGAGGTCCTGGGCGGCATCGACCGACTGCCTGCTCGGGACGACCGGGTCGGGGTCGGCAGATGCAGGAGGACTGACCGCGAGAGTGAACGCGACGGCTGCGGAGACCACGAGTCCGCTGGCCTGGAAACGCCTCGACACAGGGTGCCCTCTCGCTGAGATCACGAGGTCCTGGCCACCTTCGTCGACGGCCGCGCCTCTGCCTACCAGTCAGGACGGTAACCACCTTTAGCCCCAAGGGAAACACCTTTCACTTAAATAACTTGAGTAACACGGCGTGGCGCGGTAACGAATCGCAATGTCGTCATCCCTTTTATGACGATTTGATGCCTCTTATCCCGCTCTCAGCCAGCAGGTGGAGGTCCATCCCTTGCCGGGAGCTACTCGACGGTCCAGCGGGCACTTCGACGTTCGCGAAACGCCGTCATTCCTTCCTGGGCCTCGTCGGAGGCGAAGAGCCTCGCTGACCACGCGACGAGGCGCTCGCCTTCGGTGTCCAGGGACAAGGCGAGTGACCGGTTCAGCAACAGCTTCGTCTCCCGAAGTCCCTGCGGCGAGACGCGTCGCAGCTGCGCGAGCAGGTCGGCGAGCGAGGAGTCGAGCTCGTCCCGCGCGACCGACGCGGTGACAAGCCCAGCCGTCGCCGCCTCCGAACCCGAGAACGTGGTCCCAGTGAGGTACATGTGGGCCGTGTCTCGCTCGCCCAGGCGCGTCCGGGTCGTCAGCGAGATGACCGCCGGTGTCAACCCCAGCAGAGACTCGCTGAACGCGAAGGTCGAGTCGTCGGTGACGAGGGCGATGTCGCACGCACCAACGAGTCCGACCCCCCCTGCCCGGACGTGACCTCGTACTGCGGCCACCACGGGCACGGACAGCGACACGACGGCGCGGAGCAGGCCGAGGAGACTGCGCGTGCCCTCCTCCATGCCGCCCTCGACGGCCTCGGCCAGGTCGGCGCCGGCACAAAAGGTGCCGCCGGTGTGGGTGAGGACCACCACGCGTACGTCGTCACGCGCGTCAGCGGTTGTGAGGTGACCTGTCAGGGCTCTCACCAAGCTCCGGGACAAGGCGTTGCGGTTGTCTGGAGAGTCGAGGGTGATGGTGGCGACCTGGTCGGCGACCTCGAGATGGACGAGCTGGGCGGGAGCCTTCATGGCGAGGGCTTGTCCTGAGAGGTGTCGCCAGGGCGGCTGGCGCTCCCACGTGCTCGAAGGCCGTCACTCCGGCTGGCACTTCGTGCCGAGGAGCCGCTCAGCCGCGATCCGGTGCCCTGGTCATCGGTGGGCGACGACTCCGGCGGGAAGACGCCGATGATGCCGTCGTCCGCCCCCGCCGCATGGCGCTGCACCCTCATCACATGCCCCGTGGTCTTTGCGCCGATCCAGACGGCGGCCCAGCCGATGGCCAGACCGGCGACGTCGTCGAGCAGGTAGTGCCAGCCGAAGTAGATCGTCGCCACGGTGGTGAGGACGAAGTACACCCACATCGACCACCGGACCCACCTGTTGGGGATGACGTAGTGGCAGATCAATGCGGCAGTGAAGATGATCGACACATGGAGGGACGCGAACGCTGCGACGCTCTGCACGCCATCGGTGCCGAAGGGGTCGAAGAGGACCCGGCTACGTCCGTTGCGCAAAGCACCCTGGAGCGCGGTCACCCCGGTGTCGGGAAGGTCGAGGAACAGCGACCTGTTCGCGAAGTACGGTCCTTGCGCGGGGAGCCAATAGTAACTGGCCACACCCAGCACCCAGTTGATGCACAGCGCCGTCACATACCAAAAACCCGTCGAGACGTTCTTCGACCAGACGAGCGCGGCACCGAGACTGACCGGCACGAAAAGCAGGAAGCCGGTGTAGGCGAACGACAAGACGTGGGCGCTGACCCCGGTCCCCAGCACCTCGTGCAGGACAGTTGCCGGGTGGTGACCGAACAGCAGCGCCCGGTCGAGCCGCTCCAGCAGCGTGTCGTTGAGCCCCTCGCGGACGAAGGGCAGGAGGCCCTTGAGGTTCCGGTAGGCGACGTACACGACGTAGAAGCTGGACAGGCCGACCAGAACCAGAGCAATCCGGCTCCGCGTCCATCGCCGCTTGGTGTACTCCTTGACCGATGAGCCGAAGTTCTTGAACCCCCGGTTGCGGATGAGCACGCGCGGGACGACATCGGCGAGGAAGAAGAGGATCACGATCAACGGGAGTCGGATGTACGACGGCCCCGCGAGCCCGTCCGGGTCGCGCAGCGGCTGACCAACCCGGTACGACGCCACCCAGGCCAGTAGACCGAAGGTGACAGCGAGCCCAACCGCGAAGCCATAGGCGCGGCGCGTCATCAAAGCCCCCATCCAGTCTCGGCACGCGAGCGACCGCGGAGTATCGCGGACGTGAGCCCATCGTAAACCCCAGGCGAACCACTGGGGCTTACGTTGGGGTGGCAGCCTGAGGGGCTGTACCCGGATCGTCCAGACCCCCGACCAGTCGTGGACGATCCAGGCTAGATTGATGTCTTCACCGAGCGCGATCGCGACCCGAGGAGCACTCATGAGTGGGGGACCCGGCCTGCTGGTCGCGACCTCGGCGCTCCTGCTGCTGCTCTCGGCTTGCTCATCTCCTCCCGTGGACGCCACGAAGGCCGACCCGGTGACGGTGGGGGCATGCTTCGCTCCCGGGTCCGACGAGGAGGTGAGCTGCACGAAGCGGCACCTGGCGCAGGCGATCTACGTGAGCGAGGACGCGCCGGCAGCGAGGGGGCGACGCTCGAGCCCTGCCGACGGGCGCAGAAGAAGTTCCTCGGTCAGGACTTCCACACCCGCCTCGACGTGCGTCTGTGGGTTGCGCAGGACGAGTCGACGTACCGGTGCGACGTGTGGCTTCGGAGGTCAACGCAGGCAAAGGCGGGCTACGAAGCCTTGACCGGATCCCTGGAGGGCGTTCTGCGTAAGGGCGCAGCGGTCGACCTGCAGGCATGCCTCGGCTCCCCCTTCGACCCGACGGCCGACCAGGTCTACGTGCCGTGCGACGGCTGATGCTGCCCGAGAGCTGATCGTGGCACCGGCCATCGGAACACTCGACGAAGGGTTTCCCACCGACGTCGAGGATCGGGCGACGAACGCGTGCAACGCGACGGCTGATGCTGCCCGAGAGCTGACCCGCGCGCGCACCGTCTCCGCCTACTATCCAAAGAGTCCTGCCGCCTGGGCCACCGGTGAACGCACTGCCGACTGCTGGATCGCTGCCGAACGTGGCTCGTTGCCCGCGGTCCGCTCCAACGCCCGCTGAACGCAGCCAGCGCCCTGAGACGTCGCGGAGCCGCCGCTGCCTCCTCGAGCTGCGTACGACGTCTCAGGTGTTGCCGGCGGCAGCACCCAATGTCGCGCGGGCGGCCTCGAGCCGCGCCACTGGCACGCGGAACGGCGAGCACGAGACGTAGTCGAGCAGGATCTTCTCGAAGAAATGGATCGACGCGGGGTCCCCTCCGTGCTCACCACAGATGCCGAGCACGAGGTCCGGCCGCGCTTCCTTCCCCTCCCACGCGGCCACGGACACGATCCTCCCGACGCCGGCGACATCGAGGGTCTCGAAGGGGCTGACGTCGAAGATGCCAGCGTCGATGTAGTGCGCGAAGAACTCCGACTCCACGTCGTCGCGGCTGAAGCCCCAGGTCGTCTGCGTCATGTCGTTGGTGCCGAAGGAGAAGAACTCGGCCTTCTCGGCGATCTCGCGCGCCGTCATGGCCGCGCGTGGGAGCTCGATCATCGTGCCGATCATGAAGCTCAGGTCCACGCCGACCTCCTCGCCCACCTCCGCGATCGTTGCCTCGGCCTGCTCCCGGATGATGGAGAACTCCGTCACATCGGCGACGAGCGGGACCATGATCTCCGGTCGCGGGTCGAGGCCGCGCTTCTTGAGCTCGGCCGCAGCCTCGGCGATCGCGCGGACCTGGAGCAGGAAGAGTCCTGGCACGACAAGACCCAGGCGCACGCCGCGCATGCCGAGCATCGGGTTCTGCTCGTCGTGGCGCTGGACCTCCTTGAGCAAGGCAGTTGCGTCCTCGTCCGGCTCACCGAGCGCCTCCGCCACGGCCACCTTCACCGACAGCTCCGTCAGGTCAGGCAGAAACTCGTGCAGCGGTGGGTCGAGCAGACGTACGACGACAGGCAGCCCGTCCATCACCTCGAAGATCCCGAGGAAGTCGTCACGCTGCAGCGGCAGCAGCTCCTGCAGCGCGACGTCTCGCTGCTCGTCGGAGTGGGAGAGGATGACGCGCTCGACCAACCTGCGGCGGGAGCCGAGGAACATGTGCTCGGTCCGGCACAGCCCGATGCCCTCGGCGCCGAAGTCGCGGGCCCGCTGGGCGTCCTCAGTCGCATCGGCGTTGGCTCGCACCCCCATCCGCCGGGTCGCGTCTGCATGGGCCATCAGCCTGATGACGGCATCGACCAGGTCGGCATGATCGGACTCACTTGTCAGGGTGTGCTGGACACCTCCGCGCTCAGGCGACCCTGACAAGTCGGCCTCCGGCCGTCCAGCCGACAGCAGTGCCTCGACGACCGGGCTTGCGGTCACCGGCACCGCCCCGAGAAACACCTCGCCTGTCGAGCCGTCGATCGAGATGATGTCGCCTTCGTCGATGTGCGCACCGTCCGGCGTACGCACCTCACGCCGCTTCGGGTCGACTCGCAGCGCCTCGACGCCGACGACGCAGGTGCGGCCCATCCCCCTCGCCACCACGGCCGCGTGCGAGGTCTTGCCGCCGCGGCTCGTCAGCACACCCTTGGCCGCGATCATGCCACGCAGGTCGTCTGGGTTGGTCTCGCGTCGGACCAGAATGACGTCGTCGCCCTTGCCTGCCCACGCGACGGCGGTGGCGGAGTCGAACGCCGCCTTGCCGACAGCGGCGCCGGGACTGGCCGCCATCCCCTTGGCGATCACCTCGCGCTCACCACTCGCGTCGAACTGGGGGAACATCAGGTTCGCCAGCTGGGCACCCGTGACACGGCGCAGCGCCTCGTCGAGGTCGATCACGCCCTCGTCGACGAGCTGCATCGCGATCCGGAACGCGGCGCCGGCCGTGCGCTTGCCGACCCGGGTCTGCAGCATCCACAGCTTCCCGCGTTCGACTGTGAACTCGATGTCGCACATGTCCTTGTAGTGGCGCTCCAGCGTCTCCATGATCTTCAGCAGCTCGTCGTACGACGCCGCGTCACGATCGCCGAGCGCGGTCAACGGCAGCGTGTTGCGGATGCCGGCCACGACGTCCTCCCCCTGCGCGTTCGGGAGGTAGTCGCCGTACACGCCCTGATGTCCAGACGCGGGGTCGCGGGTGAAGCAGACGCCGGTGCCGGAGTCGTCGCCGAGGTTGCCGAACACCATCGAGCAGATGCTGACAGCCGTGCCGAGGTCGTCGGGGATGCGTTCCTGCCGGCGGTAGACCTTGGCGCGGTCGGTGTTCCACGACGAGAAGACGGCAAGGACTGCGAGGTCGAGCTGCTTGCGCGGATCCTGCGGAAACGGCTGGCCTCTGTGGTCGGCGATGAGCTGCTTGGATGTCGAAACGAGCTCCTCGAAGTCGTCCGCGGTCAGGTCCAGGTCGGTCTCGGCCTGGCGGGACTTCTTCAGGGCGTCCAGGGCCTCGTCGAACACAGACCTCTCGACGCCGAGCACCGTCGTCGCGAACATCGACAGCAGCCGCCGGTAGGAGTCCCAGGCGAACCTCGAACTGCCAGAGATGGTGGCCAGCCCCTGAACCGAGTCGTCGTTGAGGCCGATGTTGAGGATGGTCTCCATCATCCCGGGCATCGAGAACTTGGCGCCGGAGCGGACGGAGACGAGCAACGGGTCGCCGGCGTCGCCGAGGGTGCGGCCCATCGCCTTCTCGAGCGCCGCCAGGTGCTCGTCGACCTCGCCGGCCAGGGCTTCCGGCTGCTCGCCGGTCTCGAGGTAGGTCCGGCACGCGTCGGTGGAGATCGTGAAGCCAGGCGGGACCGGGAGCCCGATGTTCGTCATCTCGGCCAAGTTGGCGCCCTTGCCCCCGAGCAGATCCTGCTGTGACGCGCTGCCCTCGTTGAAGTCGTACACATACCTCGTCATGGCGTCCCCTTGCATCGTCTGGTCTCGGGTGAGCCCATCTTGCCCTCCGCCACGCGCCACGGCGACCGCCCGGACTCTTCGCGCTCCTTCCCGTGCGCCCTCCTGACCCGGCAGCCGACGTACCCTATCGTCGTTGACGTCAGTCGGGGAGCGAGCGGCGAAGGGGATTCGATGGCGTTCCGTAAGGCCTGGATCCTCGTCGTCGGCTGGCTGCTGGTCATCGTCGGCGTCATCGCGATGCCCCTTCCCGGACCCGGGCTGCTGATTCTGCTTGCCGGGCTCGTCGTCCTGTCCCAGGAGTACGAGTGGGCGGAGCGCCGGGTCGAGCCCGTCAAGAAGAAGGCGTTCGACGTGGCCAAGGCCAGCGTCTCGTCATACCCGAAGATCGTGATGAGCGCCGTGTTCGCGTGCCTGATCATCGGCTTCGGACTGTTCTTGGGCATCAACCCGCAGATCCCGCGGATCGGGACGATCCCTGCGGTCGGCCCCCTCGGCCCGATCGAGGTTGGGCCGGACGTGCCGTTCGGGGGCTGGACCACAGGGGCCAGCATCAGCTTCTCCGGTCTCATCGCGCTGGGACTGCTCGTCTACAGCTTCAAGCGCTGGCGCGGTGAGGCCGTCGCGGAGCGTAAGGCCGCGAAGGTGAAGCGCGGGACCCGCAGCGCCGTCCCCACAGAGCCGTAGGCTCTGCTCATGAGCTCTCACTTCGACGTCGTCGTGCTGGGTGCCGGTCCCGGCGGGTACGTCGCAGCCATCCGCGCGGCGCAGCTGGGCAAGAAGACGGCCATCATCGAGGAGAAGTACTGGGGCGGTGTCTGCCTCAACGTCGGTTGCATCCCGAGCAAGGCGCTGCTGCGCAACGCCGAGCTGGCGCACCTCTTCCACGCCGAGGCGAAGACGTTCGGCATCTCCGGTGATGTGAGCTTCGACTACGGGGCGGCATACCAGCGCAGTCGCACGGTCGCAGACGGCCGGGTCAAGGGCGTCCACTACCTGATGAAGAAGAACAACGTCACCGAGTTCGAGGGCCGCGGCACCTTCACCGACGCCACCACCCTGCAGGTATCGCTGGCGAAGGGCGGCGACGAGACCGTCACGTTCGACTCGTGCATCGTCGCCACCGGCGCCATCACCCGGCTGCTGCCCGGCACCGAGCTCAGCGACCGCGTTGTCACCTACGAAGAGCAGATCATGACCGAGGACCTACCGGACTCGATCATCATCGCCGGGGCGGGCGCGATCGGGGTCGAGTTCGCCTACGTGCTCGCCAACTACGGAGTCGACGTCACGATCGTCGAGTTCCTCGACCGAATGGTGCCGCTCGAGGACCCAGAGGTCTCGGCCGAGCTCGGCAAGCGTT
>JACDHG010000109.1 GCA_013821195.1 Propionibacteriales bacterium | reverse complement strand
CCACAACACGGACGGCCGATGACCACCTCACGGTGGGCAGCGTCGTCGTCGGCGGTCCTCATCACAGTGCTGACCATGGCCGGAGCTCTCGGGCTGGGACCCGGAGCAGCGATGGGTGAGACGGTCGAGGCTCGATCGCTGGCGGTCATAGCCGAGGTCCACGACCGGGGTGCGGAGCCGGCTGGCGACAGCGTTGACGTTGTTCCGAGCGACAGCCGAGCTGGCGAGGCGCAGACCGAGGCCGAGCCCGACGCCGCCCAGCCCGAGGCCCAGCCCGACGGGGCCGAGCCGGGCGAGGCGCAGACCGAGGCACGGCCCGACGCGCAGCCCGAGCCCCAGCCCGAGGCGCAGACCGACGACTGGCTGACGATCGACCAGCCACCGGTCAGCGACAGCGACGAGCAGGCGGGCCCAAGCCAGCCCACCTCGACAGAGCTTCCTGCCAAGAGCGGTGCCGGCAAGCGCATCGTGTTCGACGAGAGCGCCCAACGGGTCTGGCTGGTGACCGCAGACGACCGCGTCGTGCGCACCTATCTCGTCTCCGGAGCCAAGGACGAGGACCTGCTGAAGCCAGGCAGCTACCACGTCTACTCGAAGTCACGCGATGCGATCAGCTACAACCTCAAAGAGACAATGAACTACATGGTGCGGTTCACCGCCGGAGAGAACGCCGCGATCGGCTTCCACGACCTCCCTGCCTACCACGACGGGGCCCTCGCGCAGTCGCGCGACGAGCTCGGGACACCGCTGTCTGCCGGCTGCGTCCGCCAGTGGGTCGCCGACGCCAGAGCCCTGTGGGAGTTCGCACCTGTCGACACTCTTGTCGTCGTCATACCCTGACGGGTGCCGCACTCTCCCGGGAACCAGCGTCTCCGTGCGTGAAGCCCGCGTCGATGTCGAGGACGGTCTGCCCTCCTGCCCCTCGTGACCTCAGTCAGATGTGCTCGAGCGGGTCCGGCTGCGGCCGCCCGAACGGCGACGTCGTCGCGAGCCGGTGCTCTCGGAGCCAGTGCTAGTGCCAGTGCCAGTGCCGGCGCCGTCGGGCGTCGCGTCTGCCGCCGCCGTCTGACCACTGCCGCCGCTGACCTGATCCTGAGCGGTCGAGGACACATTCGCTCCGCCACGGGTCCGGGTGCGCTGACGGTTGCGGGAACGAGACCGCTCGGAGCCGCTCTCGCGACCCTTGCCCGCGCCGGAGCTGGAGCTGGAGCCGGAGCGGCCCCGTCCGCCTCCACGACCACCGGCGCGTGCGTCGTCGACCTTGCCGGCGTCGTCGCGGGGAGCGGGTGAGCCGATCCGGCCCTTGGTGCCGGGAGGGATCCCGTGGTCGTGGTAGAGCTGCTCGCTGGTCGAGTAGACCTCGTTCGGCTCGTCGAAGGGCAGCGCGAGCATTGTGTTGATGACCTTCCACCGGGTCAGGTCCGCCCAGTCCACGAAGGTGATCGCTGAGCCCGTCGCACCCGCGCGGCCGGTGCGGCCGGTGCGGTGGATGTAAGTCTTCTCGTCTTCGGGGCACGAGTAGTTGATCACGTGGGTGATGCCCGCGACGTCGATACCGCGGGCCGCCACGTCCGTGGCGACAAGGATCTCGACGGTGCCGTCCCGGAACCGCTTGAGCGCCCGCTCGCGTGCCACCTGCGCCATGTCGCCATGCAGGGGTGCTGCGGGGAATCCGCGGTCCATCAGGTCCTCTGCCACCCGCTGCGCCGCCCGCTTGGTGCGGGTGAAGACGAGCGACAGCCCACTGTTCTCCGCCTGCAGCACCCGAGCGATGATCTCGGTCTTGTCGAGGTCGTGCACCTGGTAGACGAACTGTGCCGTCAACGGAACCATCTCAGCGTCGGACGCGGACTCGGCCCGGATGTTGACCGGATGCCGCATGTGGGTCCGTGCCAGCCCGATCACCTCGCCCCGCATGGTCGCCGAGAACAACATCGACTGGCGCAGCTCCGGGGT
Organism: Propionibacteriales bacterium; assembly: GCA_013821195.1. GTDB lineage: Bacteria > Actinomycetota > Actinomycetes > Propionibacteriales > Nocardioidaceae > JACDHG01. The sequence goes on along the minus strand of JACDHG010000109.1, from coordinate 6,465 downwards.
CTTCGCGATCAGCCGCTCGACATCGGGAAGGAAGCCGAGGTCAAGCATCTCGTCTGCCTCGTCGAGCACCAGCACCTTGACGTGCGACAGGTCGAGGGAGCGGCGGTCGGCGAGGTCGAGCAGCCGGCCGGGGGTGCCGACGACGATGTCGACGCCGGACTGCAGTGCGTCGAGCTGCGGCTCGTACGGCACGCCGCCGTACACCGTCAGGGTGCGGGTGCCCCGGTTGGCGCCGGCGAGTCGGAGGTCGCCGGCGACCTGGAGCGCGAGCTCGCGGGTCGGTGCGATCACCAGCGCCTGTGGCTTGCCGGGCGCGGCGAGCTCGGCGAAGTCGGGGTCGCCAGGCGCCACGACTCGCTGGAGGACCGGGATGGAGAAGGCCAACGTCTTGCCGGTGCCGGTGCGGGCCTGACCGATGAGGTCGGTGCCCGTCAGCGCGATCGGGAGGGTCATCTCCTGGATGGGGAAGGCGTCGGCGATGCCGTTGGCGCGCAGCGCCTCGACGATGGCCGGCATGACGCCGAGTTCTTCGAAGGTAGACAGAGCGAGATCTCGTTTCTGGATAGACGCCCGCCACGCGACGATCGCGCAGGACGTACTCGCGTGCAGTCTAACCGTCGCCACGCCAGCCGCTGTCGCTACGCTCCTCGCATGAGTGACGATGCGCCCGAGACCGCTTCCACCGTACCCGCGGATGGAGCTCCGGCAGCACTCAACCCGGCGTACGACGATCCGGCCTACCGGACCGCGGTCGTCGACCTGCTGGGCGGGCTCGCCTACTCGGAGCTCAGCGCCTTCGAGCGACTCACCGAGGACGCCGGCAGTGCCCCGACCCTCGAGGACAAGGTGGCGCTGGCGGCGATGGCAGCCGGCGAGTTCACCCACTTCGAGGACCTCGTCCGACATCTGCGCAGGCTTGGTGCGGATCCCTTCGCCGCGATGGAGCCCTTCCACGCGCCGGTTGACGCTTTCCACGCACACACCGCGCCCTCGACCTGGTGGGAGAGCCTCATCAAGGCGTACGTCGGCGACGGTCTGGCCGCCGACTTCTACCGTGAGATCGCCGCCTACCTCGACACGTCGACCCGCGAGCTCATCATTGCCACCTTGGAGGACACGGGCCGTTCGGAGTTCGTCGTCGACCGGGTCTGCAGGGCGATCGAGGACGATCCGAGGATCGCGGGCAGGCTCGCGCTGTGGGGGCGCAGATTGATGGGTGAGGCGCTGAGCCAGGCGCAGCGGGTGGCAGCCGAGCGGGATGCTCTCACCGCACTGCTCGTCGGTGGCGTCGACAGGCCGGGGATGGATCTCGCCGCGATCGGCAGGATGTTCGCACGGCTCAGCGAGACCCACACCGCACGCATGTCGACGCTGGGCCTGCAGGCCTGACCGGGGCGGTCGCGTGCGTTCTGCCTGCCTGCCAACGGATGTGCGACGTCGGTGTCTGCTGCCGGACGATATCCGGTTGCATGTCGGTGCTGCCTCTCCTAGCGTCGCGGCCATGGTCTCCTTCATGGTGATGGTGCGTCGTGTCCGGGCGCGCCCAGAGACGAGCGCCGCAGGATCGCCTTTCCAGACCGGAGGCGGTTCGCTGGGGCTGGCATTCGCTGACTGACACGTGGGCGGCCAGGGTCGTCGAAGCGGTGGGCATCGAGCCTGGTGACGTGGTCGTCGACGTGGGTGCCGGCGAGGGTGCGCTGACGGTGCACCTGCTCAGGGCAGGTGCGCGCGTGATCGCGGTCGACCGGCATCCGCGCCGCCTCGAGGTTCTGCGGTCGCGGTTCGAAGGCCTGCCGGTGACAGTCGTGAACGCCGACGTCACTCGACTGCGGTGGCCACGACAACCCTTTCGTGTCGTGGCCAACCCGCCGTACGCCGTCACGACCACGCTGCTTCGGCAGCTGGTGTCTCCGCACAATCGGCTGCTGAGCGCGGATCTGGTGCTGCAGCGTCGAGTCGTACGACAGATCCTGGACGGCCGGGCCGCAGCGGCCCGTCGGAACCGTCGTGACTTCGTCGTGCAACGCGGGCTGACTGTGCCCCGGACGGCGTTCCGGCCGCCACCAAGAGTCGACTCGGCGGTTCTGGTGATCCGTCGTCGGTGATCGGCGCCTCAATCAGTCCGCAGGGCAAGGATGGCGGCACCGTGTCTTTGGGACCTGGTGGCGCCCTCGACCCGCGGCCGGTAGACGGCCCGAGCCACCGGGGCGACGACGCCGCGCATGGCGGTGGACAGCATCGGGGCGCTCGGCTCCTTGCTCGGCGGCTGACTCGGGTCCGTGCTCGTCAGGCAGCGCCGAAGCCCACGCGGCGGCCCTGCTCCCCGGCGATGTCGACGTACGCAAGCTTGTCGACGGGGACGTAGACGGTGCGGCCCTTGTCGTCGCTGAGCACGAGCAAGCCGTTGTCGGACGCCAGCGCGTCGGTGATGGCCGTTTGCATGTCGTCAGCGGACTCGTTCGACTCGAACGTCAGCTCGCGGTTGGCGTGTGTGACGCCGATCCTGACCTCCACGGGGGTCCTTTCGGGTTGTCGGATGTGGCTCGGGGCGTTGCGGGCGGTGCGCTAGTGCCGCGGGAAGCCGCGGATGCCCCGCCAGGCGAGGCTGGCGATCAGGTCTGTCGCCTGCTCCTGAGGCAACGTGGTGTCGGGCATGCTAAGCCAGAACCTGGCCGAGACCTGGCTCATACCCACGAGCGCCACCGCCAGCAACCGTGACACCTCCGGCGGGAACCCGGTGTCGTCCGCGATGACCTCGGCACACGCGTCCGCGCACTGTAGCGTGACGCGGTCCACCCGCTCCCGCACGGCCGGCTCGCTCGTCAGGTCGGACTCGAAGACCAGCCGGAAGGCGCCGGTGGGGTTGGCGACGTACGTGTAGAACGCCTCTGTGGTGGCGGCCACGCGCTCCTTGTTGTCGTTGGTGCTGGCGAGCGCGTCGCGAACCTCCGCCAGGACCTGGTCACAGGCTGAGTCGAGGAGTGCGAGATAGAGCTCGAGCTTGCCGGGGAAGTGCTGGTAGAGCACGGGCTTCGAGACACCGGCCGTTTCGGCGATGTCATCCATGGCGGCGGCGTGGTAGCCCTGGGCGACGAAGACGTCGAGCGCCGACTCGAGGAGCTGAGCGCGACGCGCGCTGCGCGGGAGCCGGCCGGCGCGCGCTCGGTCTCCGGCCTCGGTGGTCACGCGCGGCATCCTACCTTCGGGTCACCTGGGTGCGAGTAGGCTGCGCAAGCATCCCTGCCTGCGGCTGCTCGAACCACCTGAGGCTCGGATACTCGTTCAAGAACCAGACCGCCGGCTCAGGCTTGCTCTCACGGCAGCGGTCGTGCCTTGGCGTCGACGTCAGCCAGCAGATCACCGACATCGCCGATCCGCTCGAGCACGTCGGCGGCCACGAAGGTCAGGTCAGCGGCTCGTTCGGCTGAGGACACCTCGTCCCACGTGACGGGCGTCGACACCGTGGGTCGCGCGACGCCGCGCAGGGAGTACGGCGCGATGGTCGTCTTCGCCGCGTTGTTCTGGCTCCAGTCGATGAAGACCTTGCCCGTGCGCTGCTTCCTCTCCATCGAGGAGACCACCAGGTCCGGCAGTGCCTCAGCGAGCTGGTCGGCGAGCCTCTTCGCGTATGCCGACGTGCGGCGTGAGCTCGCCGGCTCGATCGGGACGTAGAGCTGAGCCCCCTTGTTGCCGGACGTCTTCGCGTATGCCGTCAGACCGTCGGCCTCCAGGATCTGCCGCAGCGCGGTGGCGACGTCGCAGCAGTCGATGATGTCGGCGGGCGCGCCCGGATCGAGGTCGAAGACGACGAGGTCGGCGTCGAGCACTCCGCCCCTCGGCCCGACCTTCCATTGCGGGACGTGCAGCTCGAGGGCGGCCAGGTTCGCGAGCCAGACCAGGGTCGGCAGGCCTTCGGCGACGACGTACTCCACCCCGTCGTCGCCGTGCTCGGCCATCAGCTCGGTCCGCACCCAGTCGGGCGTGCCGCGGGGCTTGTTCTTCTCGAAGAACGAGCCGCTGCCTGTGCCGTCGGGCCACCGCTTGCGGGTCAGGAGGCGGTCGGCGAGGCGGGGGAGCAAGACCTCGGCGACCTTCGCGTAGTAGTCGATGACCTCACCCTTGGTGAAGCCGGTCTCCGGATAGAGGACCTTGTCGAGGTTCGTGAGCTGGAGCGTCCGCCCATCGACCTCGACGGTGGTCTTCGCGCTGGCCATCTCCTCAGCGTGCCACGCGAAGCCCAAGTCGACGCGAGTGGCCGCGGTGGCGGGTCGGTGCCAGTGGTGACGTTTGCCGTCGCTTGTCGGAAGACGTACGCCGATGGCGCGGTGGCGCGTGCGTCTGCTGCCCCATGTCGGAAGTCGTACGCCGATGGCGCAGTGGCGCGTGCGTCTGCCGCCGCATGTCGGAAGACGTACGCACCTTGGTAGTCACGCGGCTGAGCGGACGGGGAAATGCTGCTGCCACTCAGCGCGGAGCTTTCCCGGAAGGTGCCGGGCACCACGCTCGCGCAGAAGCTGAAGGACTCGCTCCAGCGTCAGGTCAGGCCGTGCGTAGATGTCAGCGGAACGGACCACCATCAGTCGCCAACCCCAGTCGTCAAGCTGCTCGCGGCGGGCAATGTCGCGTCCCCACTGGGCGGAGTCAGTCGCGTGCTGGCGTCCGTCGTACTCGACGAGGAGCTTGAGCTCGGGGTAGCTGAGGTCGAACCGCATGAGCACCTCGCCGTCGACATCGCGAACGATGAAGTTGACCCGAGGCTCAGGCAGACCTGCGAGCACGATCAGCATGCGCAGTCGGGACTCCATGGGGGAGTCGACACCTGATCGGACGAGTCGAGCCGCTCGACGAGCGGTGCGCGCGCCCCCGCCGCCGAACGCGTCGGCAACCGCAACCAGATTCTCCGGGGTCGTGCGATGGAGACGCACCAACGAGTCGCCCAGGACGACCAGCTCGACAAGGGAGAGGAGAGTCGACAGGTCGAGGAAGGTCTGTTCAGGAGTCGTGATGGGCAGCCCGCGGAAGGTGGTGACCGCTGTGGCCGGGCTCGCGGTGTGTGCCTGGATCCCACGTCGCTCCGATCGGTTCCCCTCTGCAACGCTGACATGGGTCCGCGACTGGTCCGGCACCCCACCCGCCCCAGACCTCGGCCGCGGTGAAATGGCTCGCCGAGGACCTTGGGGGGCTGATCTTCAGCGCGGCGCGTGCGCGCACCACGGCTGTCACCTGGACGGAGGCCGCGACGTACAGGTCGTAGAAGACCTTCTGGAACCGTGGTCCGCGCAGCTCAGCGATCCGGAGACCTGCCGCCCGAGCCTCGGCACGGGTGAAGAGCACGGTCGGGGCGAGTCCGGTCTGACTGCTCCTGGGTCGAGGTGGTCTGGTCATCTGCCGAGCATGACCCAAGCTGGGTCGGGTGGGTGGCCGTTGTCCACAGGCTGCGGGACCGCCGGCTCACACGCGGGGATGGCGTACGCACGTTTGCCGCCGGGTGTCGGAAGACGTACGGCGGTGGGTGGCGTGGGCCGTCGTTTGCCGCCGGGTGTCGGAAGACGTACGGCGGGGATGGCGTACGCACGTTTGCCGCCGGGTGTCGGAAGACGTACGGCGTCGTCCCCGGCGCCGTCCAGATACGGGACCCTGACCCCTGCGTCCCCTGCCGGCGTCAGGGAACATGGACACCGGAGCTGGGGTTGTAGCCGACGGAGGATCGGACGCGCGGTGCGTGCGGCCCCCATCACCCACAACAGTCGTGTTCGTTCGTGACGAGGAGAGAACCGTGTCGTTGCCACCACTCGTGGAGCCCGCCGAAGAGCTGTCGATCGACGAGGTACGCCGCTACAGCCGCCACCTGATCATCCCGGACGTCGGGATGACGGGGCAGAAGCGGCTCAAGAACGCGAGGGTGCTCGTCATCGGGGCCGGTGGTCTCGGCAGCCCCGCCCTTCTCTACCTGGCCGCGGCCGGGGTCGGCACGCTGGGCATCGTGGAGTTCGACGAGGTCGACGAGTCCAACCTCCAGCGCCAGATCATCCACGGGCAGAGCGACATCGGCAAGCCGAAGGCCGTCTCGGCCAAGGAGTCGATCGCGGAGACGAACCCGCTCGTCAATGTCGTCGTGCACAACGAGCGCCTCGACAACGACAACGTGATGGGCATCTTCGAGCAGTACGACCTGATCGTCGACGGCACCGACAACTTCGCCACGCGGTACCTGGTCAACGACGCCGCCGTGCTGCTTGGGAAGCCCTACGTCTGGGGCTCGATCTACCGCTTCGACGGCCAGGCGTCGGTGTTCTGGGCGGCGGCTCCCGGCGGCACAAGTCCGTGCTACCGGTGTCTCTACCCCGAGCCCCCGCCGCCCGGCATGGTCCCGTCCTGCGCCGAGGGCGGCGTGCTCGGCATCCTCTGCGCGAGCATCGGGGCGATCCAGAGCACCGAGGCCGTCAAGCTGCTCATGGGCATCGG
>JACDHG010000251.1 GCA_013821195.1 Propionibacteriales bacterium | reverse complement strand
CGCGTGCGCCGAGTGATCAAACATGCCCGACCGGGTCTCCAGAGCCTGCCGAAAAGTACCATCGAACACATTGTGTTTGCGCATGTACAGGTAGCCCGAGAAGGCACGGGCAACGGGGTCGCGAAGCGTCACCATCAACCGCGGCTCGGCGCCCAGCACCATGTGCATACGAGCCGGCGCATCTGGGCACGACAGGTACTCTTGGCACACCTCACCGATGACCCGGTGCTCCGGTCGCGCCTGGCCGAAGTGGCTCGCATACCAGTCAGTGCCGCGGTCGAAGAAGCGGTCGAAGAAGTACAGATCCTTCGCCTCGGTCATGAAGATCTGCGGATGCGTGATGAGCACCTCATGCAGCCACGTCGAGCCCGCCTTGCTGGGCCCGATATAGACGAAGTTGGGGAGGCTCTGGCTCATGGGACGGAGCTCGGGCGGGCGCCGGATCGAACCATCGTCAGATCCTTCCGCTAGGAACATCCTCAGACGAGGACGGTGGGACACGGGGCAGCCAATCGGGCACTTTACCCCCACCGTCGACCAAGGATCCCAGCTTCGCAAGATCCGCGGAGAACACCCCGTCAAAGTGGTCGCGCACCTGCGCCGGCACCGATGACGGCCGCAGGCTGGAGCGCCGTATGCGCTCACGGAACCGAAAGCTGGTAGTGCGTTTGACCGTCTGGCGCAACAACTCGTTGCGGGTCGCCGCCACGATGGTCCGCTGCAGCAGTGGCAGACGCGGCGTGCCAGAGACGTTGACGCGTGGCACACCCACACCCTCGCCCGGATCTGCGGGCAGGCCCAGGAAGCGCAGCACGCTGCTCACGGTGCCGGCATAGTCGGCCACAAGGTCATCGTGGAACCACACGCCGACCTGGTCGCGTCCGAGCCCCTGCTGCAAGGTCTCGACATCTGCCGAGTAGTGGCTCATCGCCTCGTAGTGCCACAGGTGGTGCCAGTTGTCGGCCCGGCGGCGAGGCTCGTCCGCCAATGCCTCGAGCGGGTCCTCGCAGGGCTCGAATCCTCGCGCCCGCATGTACAGATAGCTGGAGTAGGCCCGCTCGACCGGCTCGCGCAGGATCAGCACCACGCGCATCTCCGGGTTGATCCTGCGGATCTCGTCCACCGCGCGCCCGGCGTAGTACAGCGTGGACACCGAGCCGTCGCCGAGTGCCAGACCGTCGTGCTCGGCGGGAAACAGCCCGAGATAGCTCTCTGTGTCAGTGACCGCCACCCGGTTGATGGTGGCGGCGTCGCCGGGGCCCGCGAAGACTGCCGGCTGCCCGTGCAACGCGAAGTAGTGCGGTTCCTTCGGCTGGGTCACGAAGACCTGCGGATGAGTCCGCAGACCCTCGACCAGCCCGGTCGTACCCGAGCGTCCCGCTCCTGCGACCAGAAAGGTCGGCACCGTCTGCGCCGTCATCGACTCCCCCTCATCGCGCTCTCGTAGGCCTCGTCCAAACGATCTATCACCTGTTCCGGGGTGAACAGCGATAGCACCCGGGCCCTGCCGTCACGACCGTACTGCGCGCGAAGCTCTGCGTCGGCAAGGAGACGAGCACTCTCGGCCAGCAGCGCAGTCATGTCGCCGGAGTCGACCACCACCCCACCGGGCGGTGGGGGCTCGTCTGCCACCGCCATTGCCACCCCGCTGACCCGGTTGGCGACGACCGGTCGCCCACACGCCATCGCCTCCACGACGACGACGGCCACCGTCTCGTATCTCGACGGCAACACCAACACATCGCTCGCCCACAGGCATGGACGTACGTCGGCCTGGTCACCACGCCAGTGGATCGACGTCCCCCACTGGGTGGGGGCGAGCCGCCGCAGCGGCTCGGGGTCACCGGGTCCGACCAGCAACAGCTGGGTGCCGGGTATCGGGTCTTGCTCCCATGCCGCGACCAGCAAGTCCTGACCCTTCTGTCGCGCGAGCCGTCCCAGGCACAGCAACGTCGGCGCCTCACCGAGCCCGAGGGACCGGCGCTGCCGCTGTCTCTCGGCGTCATCGACCGGCTGAAAGCGCTGCACGTCGAGCGGGACGCCGAGAGAGTGGCCGGGCGTCGTCACACCGATCTGTCGACCCTCATCGATCTCGTCTCCGCAGTTAGTGGCGAGCACATCCGTCCATCGCCCGGCCAGCCGTTCCCAACGCACCATCGCCTGCTGGATGCGCGGGTCGGTGAACAGGTCGAACGACCACGCGTGCGGCTGGTAGACGGTCGCCGCGCCGCCGGTCCCGGACATCCCCGGCAGGCGGCCGAGAAAGCCCGCGTACGCCGAGTGCAGGTGCACCACGTCTGGCCGCTCACGACGGACGGTGTTGCGCAGCTGAGCAAGTGCCCTGGGATAGCTGCGTGGACTGCGCCGGTCCAAGCTCCACGCCGTACGGCGCAGCTGAGGCAGCCTCGGGTTGGGTTCAGGGAAGGTGTCGGGGGCCAGCAGACTCACCTGATGGCCACGGTTCAGCTGCTCCGCCATAAAGTCGTGCAGCAAGCTGACAACGCCACCCCAGGTCACCTCGGAGACGTGCAGGACACGCACCAGCGACCTCCTGCCTGTCGGAGATGAAGCTCGGGGTCGGTCTTGGTGGGTGGCGGATGGGCGAGACTAGACGGCGCCGTCACGTCGCAGCACGGCTCCGACCGTACGGCTGGCGATGGACAGGTCGCTACCCAGCGTCCAGTTGTCGACGTAGTCGAGGTCCAACCGAACAGCGTCGTTCCATCCGAGCCGCGAACGTCCGCTGACCTGCCATAGCCCGGTCATCCCAGGCTTCACGCTCAGCCGTCGTCTGATCCACGAGTCGTACTCGGCTGTCTCGTGCGGCAACGCCGGGCGGGGCCCGATCAAGGACATCTCGCCGCGTACGACGTTCCACAGCTGAGGCAACTCGTCCAACGACGTCCGGCGCAGTATGCTGCCCATCTTGGTTACGCGCGGATCGTGGGCCAACTTGAACAGCGGCCCCGCCCCCTCGTTGAGCTCCTCCAACTCGCTGCGGCGATGCTCGGCATCGGCCACCATGGTGCGGATCTTTACCATCTGGAACGGCCGTCCATCTCGTCCAGCGCGGGTTTGCGTGAAGAAGCCACCGCCTGGTGTCTCCAGCCTGACCGCGAAAACCATGAAGAACAACAAGGGCGCTGCCGCTGCCAGGATGAGCGCACCAAAAACTCTGTCCACCAGGGACT
>JACDHG010000108.1:1312-8447 GCA_013821195.1 Propionibacteriales bacterium | reverse complement strand
GGAATGCTCACTGCCCGGCCCCTCGACGTTTGTCCTCGTCGATGAGAGATTTTCCGCGGATCATGCGACAGTTGATCTCGTGAGGACTTCGGGGGTCGAGCGCGCACGCAATGAGGCCCGAGGTGTCGGGCCCGCTGGTGACCTGAGTGGACTGGCGCGAGCAGCGCAAGCCGGCAGCGACCAGGAGGTCGCAGTCCTGATGACGCGAGTTCGCGACATCGCGCACCGCTACTCACGCGCACGGCTGTGGTCATACCCGTCAGGTCAGCAGCTGGCTGACGATGTGACCCAGGACGTCTGCCTAGCCGTGCTTGCGGCGCTGCCCCGGTACCGCGACACGGGCCGACCCTTCGAGGCCTTCGTCCACCGCGTCGCGTCGCGCAAGGTCGCCGACGCGCAGCGTGCCATGGCGCGTCATCCGGTCCCCACCGCCGAGGTCGCCGACGGACCCGACGGAGACCCCACGCCCGAGGACCATGCGGTCAGGTCGAGCGAGCTCGAGGCGGCCATGCGGCTCCTGGAGCAGTTACCGGAACAACTGCGAGAGGTCATGCTGCTACGGGTGGCTGCCGGGCTCTCGGCGGAGGAGACAGGTGCGGCGCTGAAGATGAGCGCTGGAGCTGTCCGCGTGGCGCAGCACCGTGCACTCACGAAGATGCGCGCTGCGGTGAGGAGCCGGGAGGTGAGTCGTAACTGAGCAGGCTGCCGCCCTGGTGAAGTCCGACGCGCTGATCAGTGCGCTCAGTGAGCGCCGTGACCATGGCAGCTCTGACGCCGCCATCGACTCGCTGGCAGTGCTGGCGACGTACGCCGACGCCGCCGAGCGCCCGGCCGTTGAGCTCGCCCGCGTCACGACGGCTCGCCGCGGTCTGCGCGGCCGTCGCAGGCTCGGCGTCGCGATGGGCGTGGCGCTTGCGTGCTCATCCACCGGCATCGCCGCGGCCGTCACCGGTGACCCGTTGGCCCCGGTGACCTTCGTGGTCAAGCACCTGCACGAGCTCGCTGACCGGCACGCCGTCGACGACGGGTGGAACCTCGGGCGCACCACTCGGCACACGCAACCCGACATCTCGGTTGCACCGGCGACCCGTGCCGTCTCACACAGGGTGCAGCGGACCGAGAACCATCACGGCGATGCCCCGTCACCGCGTGCTGAGGTGATCCCCACCCCTGCTCGCTCCGCTCGGGTTCTCGCCGAGCCGCGGACGGTGCCTGCTCGTGAGGTCACGGAGCCGCGGACGGTGCCTGCTCGTGAGGTGGCCGAGCCGCGGACGGTGCCCGCTCGTGAGGTCACGGAGCCGCGGACGGTGCCCGCTCGTGAGGTGGCCGAGCCGCGGACGGTGCCCGCTCGTGAGGTGGCCGAGCCGCGGGCGGTGCCTGCTCGTGAGGTGGCCGAGCCGCGGGCGGTGCCTGCTCGTGAGGTGGCCGAGCCGCGGGCGGTGCCTGCTCGTGAGGTCACGGAGCCGCGGGCGGTGCCTGCTCGTGAGGTCACCCAGCCGCGGACGGCGCCTGCTCGTGAGGTCACCCAGCCGCGGACGGCGCCCAGCCGGCCCCTCAGCGTCGGCTCAGCAGACGAGGCTCACCCCGAGACGGCAGCAACCGACACGAGCGCTGACAACGCCAGGGCGACTGATCCTCAGTCACCGGCCCCAAACGACGCCGGCGAGAACGAAGGACCAGCAGGCAAGCCGACCGAGCCGACCGAGCCGACCGAGCCTTCCGAGCCGACCGAGCCGACCGAGGCAGCGAAGCCAACGGAGCCAAGAAGGGCTGCGGAGCCAAGGAAGGCGGCGGAATCGACGTCAGAACGAGCTGTCGACCCGTCTACCGTGCCGACGGCACGACACGATCCTGCCCCCTCCTCGAGTCCGAAGCCGTCGAAGCCACCGAAGCCGGACCCGTCCCGACCCGAGCCGACCCGTCCCATCGGTCACGAGAATGGTCAAGCGCCCCCAGAGCCTTCGACTGAGACGAGTGCAGCCGCCGTACGATAGGTGCATGGATCTCACGGCGGCCGGCGTGCCTGACAAGTTCGCAGCGCTCGGGCTGACGTACGACGACGTCTTGTTGCTGCCGGGCGAGACCGACATGGCCCCTAGCGACGTCGACACCACGTCGCGCCTGACCCGCACCATCAGCGTCCGGACCCCGCTCGTGTCGAGCGCGATGGACACGGTCACCGAGGCCCGGATGGCCATCGCGATGGCCCGCGAGGGAGGACTCGGCGTCCTGCACCGCAACCTCTCCATCACCGACCAGGCAGGGCAAGTCGACCTCGTCAAGCGCTCCGAGTCCGGGATGATCACCGACCCGGTGACGGTCAACCCCGACGTCACGTTGGAGGTGCTCGACCGGCTCTGCGCCAAGTACCGCGTCTCCGGCCTTCCGGTGATCGATGACCGGCACGTGCTCGTCGGCATCATCACCAACCGTGACCTGCGCTTCGTCCCCGCCGGGGAGTGGAAGACGTGCCTCGTCCGCGAGGTGATGACGTCGTTGCCGCTGGTCACCGCGCCGGTCGGCATCGGCTCCGAGGACGCCGCCGCCTTGCTCGCCAAGCACAAGATCGAGAAGCTGCCCCTGGTCGACCACGAGGGAAGACTGACGGGCCTCATCACGGTCAAGGACTTCGTGAAGTCCGAGCAGTACCCTCAAGCGACGAAGGACACCGAGGGCCGACTGATGGTCGGGGCGGCTGTCGGCTACTTCGGGGACGCCTGGGAGCGCGCCACCGCGCTCATGGAGGCCGGCGTCGACGTCCTGGTTGCCGACGTGGCGCATGGCCACGTCCGGCTGATGCTCGACATGGTGCGTCGGCTCAAGTCCGATCCGGCGATGCGTGACGTCCAGGTCGTCGGCGGGAACGCCGCCACCCGCGCCGGCGCGCAGGCATTCGTCGATGCGGGCGTGGACGCCGTCAAGGTCGGTGTCGGGCCCGGCTCGATCTGCACGACTCGCGTGGTCGCAGGAGTCGGAGTCCCCCAGGTCACCGCGATCTACGAGGCAGCGCTCGCCTGTCGCCCGGCCGGCGTCCCGGTGGTCGGGGACGGTGGCCTTCAGTACTCCGGGGACATCGCGAAGGCACTCGTGGCCGGCGCCGACACCGTCATGGTGGGTTCGCTGCTGGCCGGCTGCGAGGAAAGCCCCGGCGAGCTCGTCTTCGTCAACGGCAAGCAGTTCAAGAGCTACCGTGGCATGGGTTCGCTCGCTGCGATGGCCTCGCGAGGCAAGACGTCGTTCTCGAAGGACCGCTACTTCCAGGCAGACGTCACGAGCGACGACATGCTGGTCCCGGAGGGGATCGAGGGCCAGGTGCCGTTCCGGGGCCCGCTGTCTGCTGTCGCCCACCAGCTGATCGGCGGTCTGCACCAGTCGATGTTCTACGTGGGAGCGCGGACAATCCCCGAGCTGCAGGAGAACGGTCGCTTCATCCGGATCACGTCCGCGGGTCTGAAGGAGTCTCATCCACACGACATCGCGATGACGGTCGAAGCCCCCAACTACTCCGCTCGCTGAGCAGCTCCCGGAAGGGACTTCCGACCATGGACATCGAGATCGGCAAGGCCAAGCGCGGCCGTCGTGCGTACTCGTTCGACGACATCGCGATCGTGCCCAGTCGGCGTACCCGCGACCCGGAGGAGGTGTCGGTCAGCTGGCAGATCGATGCCTACCGGTTCGACATCCCGGTGCTCGCAGCGCCGATGGACTCCGTCATCTCACCCGCGACCGCGATCGCCGTCGGCAAGGCCGGTGGGCTAGGAGTGCTCGATCTCGAGGGCCTGTGGACCCGGTACGACGACCCGGAGCCGCTGCTCGACGAGGTGGCGACGATGCGCGGCCACGAGGCGACACGGCGGCTCCAACAGATCTATCGGGAGCCGATCAAGCCGGACCTGATGTCCGACCGGATCAAGCAGGTCCGAGACTCGGGTGTCACGGTGGCGGGTGCGCTGTCACCCCAGCTGACCAAGGAGCACGCCCAGGCGGTCATCTCGGCAGGGCTCGACCTCTTTGTCATCAGAGGGACGACCGTCTCCGCCGAGCACGTGTCGGGCCAAGCCGAGCCACTCAACCTCAAGCGGTTCATCTACGAGCTCGACGTGCCTGTCATCGTCGGCGGCTGCGCGACGTACCAGGCAGCCCTGCACCTCATGCGCACTGGTGCGGCAGGGGTGCTCGTCGGGTTCGGTGGTGGGGCGGCGCACACCACCCGCACGGTGCTCGGGGTGGCGGTGCCGATGGCGACCGCCATCGCCGACGTGTCCGAGGCGCGACGCGACTACCTCGACGAGTCCGGTGGACGCTACGTGCATGTCATCGCCGACGGCTCGATCGGACGGAGCGGTGATGTGGCCAAGGCGATCGCGTGCGGGGCTGATGCCGTGATGATCGGCTCGCCGCTCGCTCGAGCGCAGGAGGCCCCGGGGCGGGGTTTCCACTGGGGTGCCGAGGCTCGTCACGGGTCGCTCCCGCGCGGCGAGCGGGTCGAGATCGGCACCGTGGGCAGCCTCGACCAGATTCTGCACGGCCCGTCGCTCGTCTCCGACGGGACGATGAACATCGTCGGCGCCCTGAAGCGAGCCATGGCCACCACCGGATACACCGATCTGAAGGAGTTCCAGCGCGTCGAGGTTGTCGTCCAGTAATCACACCTGTCCGCGGATTGCGGGAGACTGCAGGTCCGATCCGGCGTGTCGGGGTGCAGTCTCCCGCAATCGGGAGACGAGGGAGGGCAGGGCATCGGGAGGAGGAGAAGGATGAACGACCCTGTCCCGGCCTTGAAGCCGATGCGGGTAGCGGCGGTCCAGGCGGAGTCGCGGGCCGGCGAGGTGGAGGCCAATGTCGCGACCGCAGCCAGCTGGGTCGCGACCGCTGCTGCCGAGGGCGTGGACCTCGTCGTCCTCCCCGAGCTGTTCATGCCCGGCTACGACCCCAGGACTCTGCGCGAGCAGCCCGACCGCTGCGACGTGACCGTCGACGACTCCTGTCTCACACCATTGGCGGAGGCAGCCCGTGTCGCCGCGGTCGTTGTCCTGGTCGGGGCTTCGGTGCGCCAACCGAGCGGCTCAAGAACCCTTGCTCTGTTGGCCTTCTCCCCCGGCGGAGACGTGTCCGAGGTGTACGCGAAGCAGCACCTCTGGGACGAGGAGCGCGACATCTTCACCCCCGGGCCGAACGGCGCGTCGCTCCTGCTGCACGACTGGCAGCTCGGCCTTGGCATCTGCTACGACGGATGCTTCCCCGAGCACGCTCGAGCAGCCACCGATGCCGGCGCACTCGCCTATGTGTGCCCCTCGGCATACGTCGTGGGCAGCGAGCATCGGCGCGACCTCTACTACGCCGCCCGGGCCATCGACAACGGCATCTACGTGGTCGTCGCCGGCCTGGTCGGTAGGTGCGGCGACCTCGAGTTCAGCGGCGGCACGGCGGTCTACGACCCCCAGGGCCGCCCGCTCGAGCGGCTCGCGTCGGGCGAGGGGATGCTGGTCGCTGACCTCGACCCGGCCCAGATCCAGGAGGCCCGACGCATCAACCCCTACGACCGCGACCGGCCCGCATCGTTGGGAGATCGGGTCGTCGTCGCGCTCTAGAGGAGCCCGTGATTGCGGGAACCTGCATGTCGACACGCCGAGCCGCGCCTGCACTCTCCCGCAATGGCGAGATCTTTCGAGTCTGTGACCTGACCGTCCCGGCACTAGCCGAAGCACCCCCCAAGCGGGAATCGTGGAGGTCATGACCGATCACGACTTCAGCAACCTGCGGGCGCTCTTCCTCAACTGCACTCTCAAGCGGTCGCCCGACAGGAGCCACACCCAGGGTCTCGTCGACATCAGCGCCCACATCATGCGTAAGCACGGTGTCGAGGTCGAGGTGATCCGCGCGCTGGACCATGACATCGCGACTGGCGTCTACCCGGACATGACGCAACACGGTTGGGAGACCGACGAGTGGCCCAAGATCCAAGCGAAGGTGATGGCGTCCAACATCCTCGTCATCGCCGGCCCGATCTGGCTCGGCGACAACTCCAGTGTCACCAAGCGGGTGATCGAGCGCCTCTACGCCAGCTCGGGCGACGTGAACGATGCAGGTCAGTGGGCCTACTACGGCCGGGTCGGCGGCGCGCTGGTCACGGGAAACGAGGACGGCATCAAGCACTGCGCCATGGACGTCCTCTACAGCCTGCAGCACATCGGCTACACGATCCCGCCGCAGGCCGACGCCGGCTGGATCGGGGAGGCCGGGCCTGGCCCGTCGTACCTCGACCCGGGATCTGGCGGCCCGGAGAACGAGTTCACCAACCGCAACACGACGTTCATGACCTGGAACCTGATGCACCTGGCGGACATGCTCGCCCAGGCAGGAGGCATCCCGGCATACGGCAACCAGCGCACCGGGTGGGATGCGGGGGCCCGGTTCGACTTCGAGAACCCCCAGTACCGCTGACGGAGTCGTTGGTCAGCTCAGTCAGGGCTGACGAGCAGGTAGCGCTCGTCATCGACGGGTCCGCCCCACAGCAGCGGCTCCCGCAGTTGCCGGACCGTCGCCGACGTCCGGTGGCGGAGCACGAGCGCCTCGCAGGCAGCCGCGGTCAGTCCCGCGCCTGTCGACCAGCTGCCCTCGACCAGGATCAGGTGGCCGCTGGGTCGCAGCAGGTCGACCCACCGGCCCATGGCGGCGTCCGGTTCGGGCAGCGCCCACACGACGTGCCTCGCGAGCACGACGTCGCACGAGCCCGCCTGGAACGGCGGATCAGCCGCGTCCGCCTGCTGGAGCTCGACAGCCACGCCCGCTGCTGCGGCCTTGGCGATCGCCGCCTCGACCATGCGAGCTGACAGGTCGACACCTCGGACGTCATACCCAGCCTCGGCCAGCAGGACCGACAGGCTCCCGGTGCCACAGCCGAGGTCGGCCACGGTCGCTGGCACCCTGGGTAACAAGGGCAGCAGCAGGTCCCGCCAAGCCTCGCGCACGTCGAGATCTCGCAGCCCATGATCGGCCTCGTCGTCGAACGTCGGAGCCTGGGTGTCCCAGTAGTCCCGCACCGAATCCGCCATGCCGGGCATTGTGCCGGACGAGCTCATTCACTCCAAACACCCCTTGTCCCGCGAAATGGCCGCTCGCGCGCCCCGATTCG
>JACDHG010000108.1:0-1302 GCA_013821195.1 Propionibacteriales bacterium | reverse complement strand
GGACAAGGGGTGTTTGGACGGGGGTGGCAGGGCAGAGACGAGGTACGTTCGCGGCATGGCCCTAGCTCGATCCGACGCCGAGGCGCTCGACCGTGTTGACCCGCTGGCGCACTATCGCGACGAGTTCGTGATCGAGGACGAGAGCCTCATCTACCTGGACGGGAACTCACTCGGGATGCTCCCCCGCGCGACCAGGGACCGGGTGCGCCAGGTGCTCGAGGACGACTGGGGCAGGCACCTGATCCGCTCGTGGGACGACCGCTGGGTCGACCTTCCCCGACAGCTCGGCGACCTGATCGGCACGTCACTGCTCGGCGCCCGGCCGGGGGAGACGATCGTCGGGGACTCGACCACGGTCGCGCTCTACAAGGCGATCTCGGCGGCTCTCGGCGCCCGGCCCGGCCGGAGGGTGATCGTGATCGAGCGCGACAACTTCCCCACTGATCGGTACGTCGTCGAGTCCCTCGCTCGGCAGCGGGATCTCGAGATCAGGTGGATCGCCGAGGCCGGACCCGACGGCATCGAGCTTGACGCGCTCGGCGCTGCTCTCGACGAGTCGGTGGCCGTGGTGGTGCTGTCGCAGGTCGACTACCGGTCGGCTGCCCTGCTCGACCTGGGGTCCTATACGGACGCCATCCACACCGTGGGGGCACTGACCGTCTGGGACCTGTGCCACTCGGCCGGATCGGTCCCGATCGACCTGACAGGTGACTGCGTGGACGTCGCGGTGGGATGCACCTACAAGTACCTCAACGGGGGACCAGGGGCGCCGGCATACACGTACGTCCGGGCCGAGCTGCAGGGCGAGCTGCGCCAGCCGATCTGGGGCTGGTGGGGCCGGGCCGACATGTTCGACATGGAGCAGGGGTACGAGGCCCAGCCGGACATGCGTGCCTGGCTGACCGGCACCCCGAGCGTGTTGTCGCTGTGTGCGGTCGAGCCGGGTGTCTCGATGATCGCCGAGGCGACTGTCACGGCCGTCCGGGCGAAGTCGGAGGCTCTGACCGCGCTCACTGTCCAGCTGTACGACGAGGTGCTGGCGCCGGCGGGGTACGTGCTCGCCACGTCCAGGGACCCGCAGCGCCGGGGGTCGCACGTGACTGTCATGCATCCTGACGCTCGACGGCTCACCAGGGAACTGCTCGGCGTCGGGGTGGTCGTCGACTATCGGGGGCCTGACGGAGTCCGCCTGGGTCTGGCCCCTCTGACGACGAGATTCGTCGACGTCCACGACGCGTGCCGGCGAATGGCTGTGCTCACCTGAATCCGCAACATCTGCGGGGGTGGTGTTCAGCCCAGCGT
>JACDHG010000004.1 GCA_013821195.1 Propionibacteriales bacterium | reverse complement strand
ACTCGATGCTCAACGAGCGGGCAGTTCCCGTCCACGGGCGCTCACGGCCGTCCTGGGAGTCAGTCCGCTTGGCGAGCCCCCACCTCTCGAGCGCGCGGAGGTGATGGCTCACCGCAGAGGGGGTGAGTTCCACGAGTGCGGCCGCCTCGGTCGCGGTGAGCACCCGTCCCGAGAAGAGCTCGCTGACGAGGCGCTGACGGGCCGGGTGCGCGAGCGCGCGCAGCGCCCGCGGGTCGGTGAGCGTGATCGTGCTCCGTCGCCTCGGCATCCAACGATGCTATCGGTTGACCAGGTCAATGTGAAGCACTACCTTCACAAAATATGAAGCAGATACTTCACAAAAGCATGAACGATCCGAGCGTCTGGAGTCATCGGGACATGCGGTTGGTGCTCCCAGCACGTGCCTTGTCGTTCTTCGGTGACTCGATCGCCTTCGTCGTGCTGTCGTTGCGCATCTCCGAGAGCGAGCAGCCGGCGCTGATGACGCTGCTCTTCATCGCCTTCGCGCTGCCCCTGTTCGCGCTGTCGGGCGTCGCCGGCCGCCTCGTCGACGAGCACGACTCCCGTCGCCTGCTCGTCGGGGCCGGAGCGCTGCAGGTCGTCGCTTCGCTCGGGCTGGTGATGGCCCCCAACGTGCCGGCGATGCTCGGCTGCGTCCTGCTGCTGCAGACGGGCCAGGCCGTGACCGGGCCGACGTGGGCCGCGCTCGTGCCGCGGATCGTCGGGGACGCGCTCGTCGGCCGCGCCGTCGGGCTGCAGCAGACGCTGTCCGCCATGGCAGGGCTCGCCGGGGCGGCCGTCGGAGGTGTGCTCTACGACCTGCTCGGCTACAGCGTCACCCTGCTTCTGGACACCGCCACATTCGCCTCGCTCGTCGTGGTGGCCGAGACGGTCCGCACAAGACGTGGTCGGCGATACGACGTCGTGACCGGGCACGAAGCCAACTCCGCTGACCGCGACGCCGATGCCGCCATCAGTGGTCGTCAGTTCATCCTCAAAGATTCGCTCCTGCGGCTGCTCGTGCCCGCCCTGTGCTTGTTCATCCTCGCCGCAGAGGCCACGAACGTCGTCGAGGTGTTCCTGATCACCGATGACCTAGGGGCGTCGGCGGCCATGTACGGCGTCGCCATGGCGGCGTACATGCTCGGACAGATCAGCGGGCCGCTGTTGGCTGGCCGGGTTCTCGGCGACGCGTCTCGCATCGGCTGGACCGCGGCGAGCGCTGCGGTGATTCGGAGTCGCAATGGTCGTCAACGGTGTGAGCCCGTCGATCTGGCTCGTCGTAGGCGTGTTGGTGGTGGCCGGCGTGGCGGGCGGTGCACTCAACGCGCTGATAGGGGCGATGCTGGTCACCCGTCCACCCGAGCACATGCGGGGACGCGTCCTGGCAGCCGTCTCGGGGATCTCGCGGGGCTTCTCGGTCGTGGCGATGGTGCTGGGCGGGGTCTCCGGGCAGTACCTCGGCGCCAGGATGACGTTCGTGCTCTGTGGCGTCGTGTCCGTCGCGGTCAGCGGGCTGGTGCTACGTGCCCGGCGTGTTGTCGTCGAGGCGCGCCCCGTCGTCGTCACGGATCGCGAGACCGTGCGGTCCCCGTGAGCCCCGCTCAGCCGCACCGGTGTTGGTCTCGCTGTCGCGGCGATGTGACAGCGGTGTCACCGGGAACTGCGACGATGTGGCCATGACGGAACCCAAACCGATCGACACCTGGCTCACGGACATGGACGGCGTGCTGGTGCACGAGGAGCGCGCGATTCCTGGAGCTGCCGAGTTCATCCAGACGCTGCAGGAGTCCGGCCGACGCTTCCTCGTCCTCACCAACAACTCGATCTTCACGCCTCGCGACCTTCGCGCGCGACTTCTCGCGGCCGGGATCGACGTACCGGAGGAAGCCATCTGGACGTCAGCGCTCGCCACCGCCCAGTTCCTCGACCTCCAACGCCCTGGCGGTTCGGCGTTTGCGATCGGCGAGGCGGGACTGACCACAGCCCTCCACGAGGTGGGTTACGTGCTTACCGAGCGATCACCCGACTACGTGGTCCTCGGGGAGACGCGGAACCTCTCGTTCGAGGCGATCACCGTGGGGATCCGGTTGATCGACAACGGGTCGCGCTTCATCGCCACCAACCCGGACCCCACCGGCCCCTCGACACAGGGGCCGTTCCCCGCCACGGGGTCGGTCGCCGCACTGATCACGAAGGCAACGGGGGTGGATCCGTACTTCATCGGAAAGCCGAACCCGCTGATGATGCGAAGCGCACTCAACCGGATCGAAGCGCACTCCGAGACCACGGTGATGATCGGCGACCGGATGGACACCGACGTGATCTCCGGGCTCGAGGCGGGTCTGCGCACGGTCTTGGTGCTGACGGGTTCCACCAAGCAGCACCAGGTCGAGCGGTTTCCTTATCGTGCGACTCGCATCGTCGACTCGGTCGCCGACCTGATCGACCTGGTCGAGGCCTTCAACCCCGTCGTACCGGCTGTCTGACCGAAGGGGCTTGGCAGGTGGCACAGTAAAGTGAGCGCTGGTGTGCCACCGGCAGCCTGACGAGAGGAGACCTCATGGCTCAGTTGCCTTTACCCAGCGAGGTCGAGGACCTGCTGAAGAGGCCGAACCCGGCGGTCATCTCCACGCTCCGCCATGACGGGCAGCCCGTGTCGGTCGCCACCTGGTACCTCTACGAGGGCGGCAGGATCCTTGTCAACATGGACGAGAGCCGCAAGCGTCTTGCGCACCTTAGCCACGACCCACGCATCAGCCTCACCGCCCTCGCTGAGGGCGACTGGTACACCCATGTGAGCGTCCAGGGCAAGGTCGTCGAGATGGCCGACGATAGCGATCTCGCCGACATCGACAGGCTCTCGACGCACTACAGCGGGAAGCCCTACGGCAACCGGGACAACCCGCGGGTGAGCGCCTGGATCGAGATCGACTCCTGGCACGGCTGGGGAGGGGTTGCGCGATTATGACCCCGATCGCACTTGGCACTCGACCGCCCGTGCTTGACTTGGGTCATGACGGACACCAACGAGGGGTCGTCAGTCGCTGACCGCCTGGACGCATACCAGCGTGAGCACCGCTGGGTCGGTTTTCCCTTGGCCGTCTTCTACAAGTTCTTCGACGACCAAGGCAACTACCTGGCCGCACTCATCACCTACTACGCCTTCCTTTCGATGTTTCCCATGCTGCTCCTGGCCTCCTCGGTCCTTGGGTTCGTATTGCAGGGAAACGAGGACCTGAAGCAGCAGATTCTCAACTCGACACTGAGCCGGTTCCCGGTGATCGGCGACGAGATCAAGACGCCGGAGGGTTTGCGCGGCAGTAGCGTCGCGGTCGTGATCGGCTTGATCGGCTCCATCTACGGGGCGCTCGGTGTGGCACAAGCGACGCAGAACGCGATGAACATCGCCTGGGCGGTGCCCCGGAACCGTCGGCCCAACCCCATCCTGCTGCGGGTTCGCAGTGTGCTGCTGCTGTCCTTCGTCGGGATCGCCATCCTCGGCACGACGGTGTTCACCGGTTTCGTCAGTGGACTGGTGACGATCGGGTCCGACATCGAGGCGTGGTCACGGTTCGTCGTGCTCATCGGCACGATCCTCCTCAACGCGTGCGTGTTCGCCGTCCTGTTCCGATTGGCGACCGCGCACAGGCACAGCTTCAAGGACGCGGCGATCGGTGCCCTGTTCGTCGCGACCCTGTGGCAGCTGACGCAGATCATCGGGGCGGCGTACGTCACCAGGTTCGTGCAGAACTCGAGCAGCGCGACCAATGGCGTCTTCCTCGTCGTCTTGGGCATGATCGCGTGGATCTTCATCGGGGCGGTCGCGGTCGTCTTCGGAGTCGAGATCAACGTGGTTCGTGCCGGCAAACTCTACCCACGCGCCCTTCTCACGCCGTTCACCGATAACGTGGACCTCACACCCGCAGACCGGCTCGCCTACACGCGATACGCACAAGGTCAACGCCACAAAGGGTTCCAGTCCGTCTCAGTCGAGTTCGACGAGAGGGCGAGACCAGCTGTGAAGGGCGACCGAGACACATCCGACTGATCATCGTCGGATGACGTCGTGCACGAGACCGGGTCGTGCAGGTCCCGGAGGTGGCTTCATCGACGAGGTACGCCAGCGCTGATGACCGAGCTCAGGTCCGCACGGAGCTCGGCCAACGAGTCGTAGACCTGACGAGCCCCGGCCTGCCGGAGCTCCTCGACCGAGAAACCACCCGTGCGCACCGCGTACGTAGGGATCCCGGCTCGCTCGGCGGCTTCGGCGTCCCACGTCGAGTCACCGATCATGACCGCATGCTCGCCACCGACCTTGCTCATGGCTGTCTGGACGAGGTCTGGCGCAGGCTTCGTCTGCTCGGCGTCTTCGGAGGTGGTCCAGTCGTGCGCGAGACGGCGGCCGTCGAGCAGGTCGAGGTAGTGCTCGACGTGGTCGCGTTGTCCCGAGCTCGCGAGCACCACGCGTAGGTCACGCGAACGGGCGTCTTCGAGCAGATCGATCGCACCCTCGAACGGCTGGACGTGCGGCAGGTGCTTGTCATACTCCTCCGACCACGCCTCACGCAGGTCGTCGCCGTGGGACTCCTCGGCCTCCCGACCGGCGACAGCCTCCACCAGCTGGTCGCCGCCCATCCCGATCGCGCGGTGGATCCGCCAGAGCGCCGGGGTGATGTCGAACCGGCGAAATGCCCCGTACCACGCGAGCGCATGCTGGTAGTTGGTGTCGACGAGCGTGCCGTCGACGTCGAAGACAATCGTGTCGATCACGGAGCATCCCTTCGGGCAGCGGCTGTGGGCCGGTGCTACCCGTACCCGACCCGAGCCGGCGTATGCACGGAGCGCTTGCGGTCGATCCGGCAACGGTGACGCTGTTGGCGGCTGGAGCTGAGCGAGCGCGCGCGACTGCTGGGCAGGTGCTCGCGCGGGCCACGACGGCCATCGGACTGGCGTGACGCTCCCGCCCGACGAGTCGAGCGGATGGAGCGGTGCCGTCAGTCCAGCGCGCGTCCGACGGCAACCGCCCGAGTGTCGGGAGCCGCGATCCGCGCCGCGTCGGCGTCCTGGTCGTCCTGCTGCTCCTGTGACCGTCGCTCGGCCTCGACCCGAGCCGAGTACGCCGCGACCTCGTTGGCGATGCGCTCGTCGTCCCAGCCCAGCACCGGGCCGACCAGGTCAGCCGCCGCCTGCGCCGACTCGGTCCCGCGGTCGGGTGTCTCGATCGAGATGCGGGTCCGGCGGGCCAGGACGTCGTCGAGGTGAAGGGCCCCCTCGTGCGTGGCGGCGTACGCCACCTCCGCCCGCAGGTACTCGGCGGCACCGTCGAGCGGCTGCAGGAGAGAGGGGTCGTCGTCCGCCATCGCCAGCAGCTCCTCCGTCATGGAGCCGTAACGATCCAGCAGGCCTTGCATCCGCCAGACCGGCAGGCCGGCGGACTTCGCAAGCCGGACCACCTGGTTGACCATGGCGTGGTAGCCCTCGGCACCGACAAGAGGAATGTGCTCTGTGACGCTTGGCGGTTGTGAACCCCCGACGTCGTGCACCGCTGCGTCGATCGCATCTGCCGCCATCACCCGGTAGGTCGTGTACTTGCCCCCTGCGATCGAGATCAGTCCTGGCTGCGGACGTGCCACGGCATGCTCCCGGGACAGCTGCGAGGATGACTCGCTCTCACCGGCCAGCAGCGGTCGGAGGCCTGCGTAGACGCCTTGGATGTCGTCGTGGGTCAGGGGCACGGCGAGGACCTCGTTGATGTGATCGAGGATGTAGTCGATGTCTGCCTTGCTGGCCGCGGGATGCGCCTTGTGCAGGGTCCAGTCGGTGTCAGTCGTGCCGATGATCCAGTGGGTGGTCCATGGGATCACGAACAGCACCGACTTCTCGGTGCGCAGGATGAGGCCGGTCTCGGAGTTGATGCGGTCGCGGGGTACGACGATGTGGACTCCCTTGGACGCGCGCACATGGAAGCGACCCCGCCCACCCGCCAGGGTCTGGATGTCGTCGGTCCACACGCCGGTGCAGTTGACGACCACCGAGGCCCGGACGTTGATTTGGTCGCCGTTCTCTACGTCACGGACACGGGCACCGACGATGCGCTCGCCGGCATGGTCGAGGCCGACGACCTCGGCGGAGCTGAGCAGTGTCGCGCCGTACGTCGCCGCCGTACGACCCACCATCAAGGTGTGGCGGGCGTCATCGGTCTGCGCGTCGTAGTACATGAGAGCCCCGGTGAGCGCACTGCGCTTGAGGGCAGGCGCCATCCGGAGCGCGCCGCCGCGGGTGAAGTGGCGGTGTCTCGGCACGGAACGCGCTCCCCCCATCGAGTCGTAGAGCGTCATACCGGCGGAGACGTAGGGTCGCTCCCAGAAACGGTGTGTCAGCGGGTACAAGAACGACACCGGCCTGACCAGGTGCGGCGCGATCCGGGTGAGCATCAGCTCGCGCTCCCGCAGCGCCTCTCGGACCAGACCGAAGTTGTACTGCTCCAGGTAGCGGAGCCCACCATGGAAGAGCTTCGACGAGCGAGACGACGTCCCGGAGGCGAAGTCACGCGCCTCCACGAGGGCGACCGACAGCCCGCGGGTGGCCGCGTCGAGCGCGGCGCCGGTGCCAGTGACCCCGCCACCGATGACGAGGACATCGAACTCTCGAGACGCCAGCCGCTCCCATGCCTTGCTTCGATAAGCCGAGTCGAGCCGAACTGGAGCTGGCATCTGGTCCGCTCTCCCTGCTTCGTTGTTCCGAACACCACGACGGAGTCTCATGGCCGTTGACCGTCACCTCACGACAGCCCTAGTGTCTACACACTAACCATCCACGCAGTAGCGGGCCGACCCCCGCTGCTCAGTCTGAAGGGGCATCTGTGAACTTCGGAGACATCTTTCTCAGTGAGCTGATGGGCACGGGCATGTTGCTGCTCCTCGGCTGTGGCGTGGTGGCGAACGTCGTCCTGGCCAAGGCCAAGGGTTTCAACGGCGGCTTCCTGATGATCAACTTCGGGTGGGGTATCGCCGTCTTCGCCGGGGTGTACGTCGCCTACAAGAGCGGCGCACACATCAACCCTGCTGTCACGTTCGGACTGCTGGCCTCGGGCATCGACCAGTACGCAGGTGGAGTCGACGTGAACGCGGCGAACACCCTTGCCTATCTGCTCGGCCAGTTCTCCGGAGCGTTCCTCGGCGGCGTCCTCGCCTGGGCCGCCTATAAGGACCACTTCGACGATGTCGAGAGCGAGCAGCCGAACAAGCTTGCCGTCTTCTCGACCGGTCCGGCCATCCGCAACACCGTCTCCAACCTGACCACCGAGATCATAGGCACGTTCGTGCTGGTCTTCGTCATCCTCGCCTTCGGCGCGACGCCGTCTGGGCTAGGCCCGTTGGCGGTTGCCCTGCTCGTGGTCGGCATCGGCGCGTCGCTCGGCGGACCGACCGGATATGCCATCAACCCGGCGCGTGACCTCGGGCCGCGCGTCGCGCACGCCGTCCTGCCGATCAAGAACAAGGGCACGAGCGACTGGGGCTACTCATGGGTGCCGGTCGTCGGTCCCATCATCGGCGGCGTCCTTGCGGGCCTTGTCGGAAATCTCGTCAACTACGTCTGATCGGAGCAACTGAACGCATGGCTGAGTACATCGCATCCATCGACCAAGGCACCACGAGCACCCGGTGCATGATCTTCGACAAGTCCGGCTCAGTGATCGCCGTCGACCAGAAGGAGCATGAGCAGATCTTTCCTCGTGCCGGCTGGGTCGAGCACGACGCAACGGAGATCTGGAACAACACCCGTGACGTGATCGGCGGGGCGCTGGCGAAGGCAAACCTCAACTCCGACAACATCGACGCGGTCGGAATCACCAACCAGCGGGAGACCGCGCTCGTCTGGGACAAGACCACGGGTGAACCCGTCTGCAACGCGATCGTCTGGCAGGATACCCGCACCCAGAAGATCTGCGATGAGCTGGCCGAACTCGGCGGCGGGGCTGAGCGCTACAAGGCCAAGGTGGGTCTACCGCTCGCCACGTACTTCTCCGCCCCTAAGGTCCGCTGGATCCTCGACAACGTCGACGGGGCGCGCGAGAAGGCAGAGGCAGGCGACCTCGTCTTCGGCAACATGGACACCTGGCTGCTGTGGAACCTGACCGGCGGAGTGGAGCGGGGCGGTGTCCACGTCACCGACGTGACCAACGCATCTCGCACCATGCTGATGGACCTCACGACGCTCAGCTGGGACGAAGAGATCGCCGGCGAGATGAAGATCCCGATGTCGATGCTCCCAGAGATCAAGTCGTCCTCGGAGGTGTACGGCGAGTGCCAAGGCGGCGCGCTCCGCGGAACTCCCGTTGCCGGCATCCTCGGCGACCAGCAGGCGGCGACGTTCGGTCAGGTGTGCTTCGAGGTCGGCACGGCCAAGAACACCTACGGCACCGGCAACTTCATGCTACTCAACACCGGCGAGGAGCAGGTGCCCAGCGAGAACGGGTTGCTGACCACCGTCTGCTACAAGATCGGCGACAACAAGCCGATCTACGCGCTCGAGGGCGCCATCGCAGTCACCGGCTCGCTGGTGCAGTGGATGCGCGACAACCTCGGCATCATCAAGACTGCCCCGGAGATCGAGGACCTCGCCGCGTCGGTCGATGACAACGGCGGCGCGTACTTCGTGCCGGCGTTCTCCGGCCTGTTCGCGCCGCACTGGCGCTCGGACGCCCGGGGCGCGCTCGTTGGCCTGACCCGGTTCGTCAACAAGGGCCACATCGCGCGGGCCGTCCTGGAGGCGACCGCCTTCCAGACCCGCGAGGTGCTCGACGCGATGAACGCCGACTCAGGTGTGCCCCTGAAGGAGCTCCGGGTCGACGGTGGCATGGTGGTCAACGAGACCCTCATGCAGTTCCAGGCCGACATCCTCGACGTCGACGTCGTACGGCCGAAGGTCGCGGAGACGACGGCCCTCGGTGCTGCGTATGCCGCTGGACTCGCGGTCGGCTACTGGGCCGACGAGGACGACCTGCGCCAGAACTGGGGCGAGGACAAGCGGTGGACGCCGAACATGGACGACGACGCCCGCGAGAAGACCTACCGCAACTGGAAGAAGGCAGTCACCAAGACTCTCGACTGGGTCGACGACGACGTCGACTAGCAGCGGTCCGCCGCCAGCTCTTCAGATTCGTCCGGCCGGACACGCGTGAATGACGCGCACCTGGTCGGACGAATCTGTTGCCCTGGGATTCGTCCGGGTGGCGCACGCTTAGAGTTGGCGCGTCGAGTCGGACGAATCCTGGTTGGAAGGGAGTGGTATGCCGCAGACCGTCAAGGGTGTCATCGCCCGTGCGAAGGGCGCCGAGGTCGAGCTGGTGGACATCGTGGTGCCCGACCCCGGTCCGGGTGAAGCCGTCGTCAAGATCGACGCGTGCGGGGTCTGCCACACCGATCTGCACTACCGCGAGGGCGGTATCGGCGACAACTTTCCTTATCTTCTCGGCCACGAGGCAGCGGGGGTCGTCGAGTCCGTCGGCGCGGGTGTCACAGACGTGGCACCCGGTGACTTCGTGATCTTGAACTGGCGCGCTGTCTGCGGCCAGTGCCGCGCCTGCCGCCGTGGCCGTCCCTGGTACTGCTTCGACACTCACAACGCCGAGCAGAAGATGACGCTCGACGACGGCACGGAGCTCTCGCCTGCACTGGGCATCGGAGCGTTCGCCGGCAAGACGCTCGTGCACGCCGGCCAGTGCACCAAGGTCGAGCCGGGAGTCCCTGCCTCCGTTGCTGGGCTGCTCGGCTGCGGTGTGATGGCAGGCCTGGGCGCAGCGATCAACACCGGAGGCGTCGGACGAGGCGACACGGTCGCCGTCATCGGCTGCGGAGGTGTCGGTGCCGCCGCGATCGCAGGTGCACACCTGGCCGGAGCCAGGCGCATCATCGCCGTCGACATCGACGCCCGCAAGCTCGACAAGGCCAACGAGCTGGGTGCGACCCACACCGTCAACGGCGCCCGTGAGGACGTCGTCGAAATGGTCAAGGCGCTGACCGACGGTTTCGGCGCCGACGTGGTCATCGACGCCGTCGGCCGGCCCGAGACGTGGAAGCAGGCGTTCTACGCCCGGGACCTCGCAGGCACGGTGGTGCTCGTCGGCGTACCCACACCGGAGATGAAGGTCGAGGTGCCGCTGATCGACGTCTTCGGACATGGCGGCTCGCTGAAGTCGTCGTGGTACGGCGACTGCCTGCCGAGCCGCGACTTCCCGATGCTCGTCGACCTCTACCTCCAGGGGCGGCTGCCGCTCGACGCCTTCGTCACCGAGACCATCGCGATCGGGGACGTGGAGGCAGCCTTCGACAAGATGCACTCCGGTGACGTCCTGCGGTCGGTGGTGGTCCTGTGAGCGCCGTGCGCATCGACCACCGGGTCACCAGTGGGACGTTCTCGCTCGACGGAGAGACATTCGACGTCGACAACAACGTCTGGGTCGTCGGCAACGACGAGGAGTGCATCGTGATCGACGCCCCTCATGACGTCGACGAGATCATGGCGGTGGTGGCTGCTCGGCGGCTGCTCGCCATCGTCTGCACGCACGCACACGACGACCATGTGCGGGTCGCGCCGCAGTTGGCCAAGTCAGTGGACGCGCCCATCCTCCTCCACGCCGACGACCTGCCGGTGTGGAAGCTGACCCATCCCACGTCCGAGCCCGATGGTCACCTCGTTGACGGCCAACGCCTCGTGATCGGCGACATCGCCCTGACTGTCATGCACACTCCAGGACATGCCCCTGGCGCCGTGTGCCTGTACTCGCCTGAGCTGGGGGTCGTCTTCACCGGTGACACATTGTTCAACGGCGGGCCGGGTGCGACCGGACGCAGCTTCTCCGACCACGACGTGCTGCTGGGAAGTATCCGCTCCGTGCTCTTCGCGCTCCCCGATGACACGGTCGTGCACACGGGGCACGGTGACTCCACCACGATCGGCGCCGAGGCCGAGGCGCTCGGCCGCTGAGAGCCTCGCCACGGAGCGAGGGTGAGACATCGAGTCAGAGGCAGACGCGGTCGATCAGAGCGGTGACCTGACGCTGGAGCGCCCTGCCAGGAACGAGAATCACCCGCCGCGGCCGGTCGTCGTCGATCCGGAGGTAGACGCTGAGCAAGAACGTCTGCGTGCTCTGACCGAGGGCGTGGGGGTCGCAACGGTTGGACGACCCCAGCGCCACCGGCACCTTGAGCGCGCCCGCGCCCGCCTCGAGCACCTGGGGGAGCCCGCCTTCTCCGTCGTACGTGAACGACAGCAGGACGCTGCCGAAGACGCCCTCGACGGATATCTCTCGTCGGTCACCGGCCCGGGACCCGGGTGTCCGTCGCAGCACGATCGACCCCTGCAGCCGATCGAGCCCCGATTCGGACCGCTCGAAGATGGGGCTCAAGCTGATGTCCGCGACGGAGGCAAGGTCCTGCAGAGCACACTCGCGGTCGTGCAACCGACGCAGCAGCGCGGACCCGCGACGGTCGACCGGCAGTCGAAGGTGGCTGTTGTCGCCAAGCCTGACGACGACCTCCACGTCATCAGTCGGCTCGGGCGCACAGACGGCACGCCCGTATGCCGTCTGGAGGTCGATCGTACGACCCGGGTCGTAGTCGGCGCCCCGGGCCGGCGGCGAGCGGCTGACCCCCGACCAGCGGATCTGCACCTCCCTGATCCGCACCGCTGTCCTGCCCCGGTTGGTGAGCCGGATGTCGATGTGGTCTGTGCCTTCGTCAATGCGTTGCTGGACCAGGCTTGCGCGCATCCGCACCTGGCGCTCGGAAGGCGAAGCAGACGAGGTACGCGACCCCTTCGTCGGCTCGTCGCTCGTCGTACACCCGGTGCATAGCAACAGCACTGTGACGCCCACAGCGATGGCGGGGCTGACGAGGAGCCGCGAACGCCTGGCCGAGGAGAGGGAGCGGGGTGAGCCCCGAGGTGGCATTCTCACCGACCCGACCCGACCCGACCCGACCCGACCCGATCAGGTGAGGTCGGCGGTCATCACGACGCTGCCGCTCACGTCGGTGATCGTGAGGTCGGTCGCCGCCGGGCGCAGCAGCGCGGCGTTGAGGCTGCACCTCACCGCGTCCCCGCCGGTGCCGAGGAACGTCCCGGCCGTGGTGCGGACGCCGTCGGTGTCGGTGAACCAGGCTCGGTAGGTAGCGCCGTCGCGCAACCCCGTTGCCTCCAACTTGACCTCCGTGCCCCAGGTATGGGCCACCAGACCGGCGCTGGCGTCGATGCCAACGCCCGGCGTCTGCACGCTGATCGCCTCGACCGGCGGAGTCTTCGCCGGTGGTCGAGCCTGGTCGTTCGTCGCATCGTCGACCCGGACACCCAGGAGGAATGCCGCCACCAGAGCGGCTGCGGCGACAGCTCCCACCACCGCGCGACCTGCCGACCGCGAGTGGTCTCGTTGGGACCGCTGCTCACTCACCTCGTCGAAGATCCGTTGGCCTAGCTCGGGCGACGGTGCCCCGACGTCGCCGAGCCGGGCCGGGTCGACGCCTCGCAGGGCGGTCGCAAGCGGTGCGATCTCCTCGAGGTCACCGCGGCACGTGCCGCATCCGTCGAGGTGCGCCTGCAGCGCAGCAGCGTTGTCAGGGTCGAGATGTCCGAGCGTGAAGGCGCCGAGCAGATCGCGCAGCTGCCTGTGTTCAGCGTCGTTCATGGCGTCACTCCCATCTCGTCCAAGGCATTGCGCAAGGCCTTGAGTGCGTAGAAGACCCGACTGCGCATCGTCGCGACCGGCACGCCGCGCTCGGCGGCCACGTCGGCATACGGTCTGCCCCGTAGGTATGTCTCGACGAGCGCGTCGCGGTGGTCGGTGCTCAGCTTGCGCAGTCCTTCCTCGATCAGCCACGTCTGGAGCACCTGGTCGGCCGGGTCGGGGCCGGTGTCGCTGCTGGCCGGCAGGTCTGGTCCGGCCGCGAGCTGCGGCCACGACTTGGCGGATCGTTTGCGAGCGTGGTCGATGACGACGTTGCGCAAGATCGCGAACAGCCACACCCGCAGGCTGGAGAGCTCCGGGTCGTAGCTGTCGGCCGACCGCCAGGCGCGCACGAACGTCTCCTGCACGGCATCCTCGGCGGCGCCCTGGTCTGCGAGCGCACGGACGGCATATCGATAGAGCTCGGCGCCATGAGCCTGGTACGCCTCGCGCAGGCCCTGGTCGTTGGCGAGCGAGACGGACCGGTCTCGGCGGAGCAGTCGCAAGGCACTCGCCATCCTCCACCCACTCCTTCTTGTCACGCCACCACCTGCACACCTTGCCCGACGTCGGGTGCTCGACGTCGGGCACGCGCACGACCTGTCATGAGTATGTACGTGGCTGACACGGGACACGTTCAACGAAACGGGAAAGAAGTTGGACGGTCGTTCCCATTGGTCGAAAGGGGGTGTCATCGCGGTCTTGTTTGGCAGACTGTCACAGGTGAGCTCACCCGCGATCGACGTCCGCGCCCTGCACGTGCAGTTCGGCGCCGTCGAGGCGGTCCGGTGGCTGGACCTGAGCGTCCCCGCCGGCGGCTCCACCGCGCTGGTCGGCCGCAACGGAGCAGGCAAGTCCACCACCATGCGGGTGCTCGCGGGCGTCATCCCGCCCGTTGGTGGGGAGGTGTACGTCGGCGGCCATGACGTACGGCGCGACGCACTGGGAGCAAAGCGGGTGAGTGGCTACTGCCCCGACGTGGGAGGACTTGTCCCACGCGCCACGCCATGGGAGCACCTCCAGCTGTCAGCGCGGCTGCGGCGCCTGCCGCCTGGATGGGAGGAGGACGCACGCGACCTGCTCGAGCGCTTCGATCTGGGTGCCGCGGCGCACCGGGTCACATCAGGGTTCAGCCATGGCATGGGCCGTCGGATGTCGGTCGTGCTGGCGGCGTTCCACCACCCGCGGGTGCTGCTGCTCGACGAGCCCTTCGACGGCGTCGACCCGTTCGGGGCCGAGGCGACCCTCGACGTGATCGCGGATGCTCGCAGCCGTGGCGCCGCCGTCCTGGTCTCGACCCACCTGCTCGAGCTTGCCGTCCAGGCGTCCGACGAAGCCGTCGTGCTCAGGAGCGGGATGGTCGTCGGTGCCGCGCAAGCCAACGAGCTCGGTGGCGAGGCCGGCGCGCGAGCCTACCGCGCCCTGCTGGCTTGAAGGTCGTGCCGTGACTACCATCCTCGCCGAGGCGCGTCGTGCCAGTGCTGACGTCCACCCGCTTGTCGCCTTCCGGTTGGCAGCGCTGCGCGGCCGCAGCACGCCGGCCGTCATCGCCGGAGCCGGTCTGTTCTTCTTCATGACGGCTGCCTTCGCAGTCCTCCCGGCGTTGCTCGACGGTGCTCAGTCGTCTGATCGTGCCCTGAGCATGCTGTTGTTGCTTCCGACGGCATACCTCGCCTTCCTCGTCACCACGACATTCGCGATCATCGGTGCAGGAGGAGGGCGCGAGCTGTTGCCTCGCGACGAGGGCGTGGCGTTCCCTGTGAGCCCCACCACCGACCATCTCGGTGCCCTGATGCTCGTGCCGCTCAACATCGCGTGGATCCTGCAGGGCTGGAGCCTGCTCGGTCTCACCGCCTTCGCCGCCGGTGCTCAGAACCTATGGGCGGTGCAGATCACGACCTTGGCGTGGCTGTTCTTCGGGACTGCTCTCGCCCAGGCGATCGCGTGGGCCGTCGAAGGCGTCCGACGCTTGCCCCACGGCTCCTGGGTCGTCAAGGGAGGCGGTGCGCTTCTCGCGCTGGGAACGGTGAGCCTGGTGCTCGCGGACAACGTCACGGCGGCTCTTGACCAGAGCCCCACCCTCGATGCGGTGGTCGTCGCCCTGAACGGCCGGCACGTCAACGGGCGTTGGGCCACCGGCACCGCGGTCATCATCGTCGGCGGCGTCATGGCGGTAGCGGTGGGCGCCTTCGTCGCCCACCTGGTCGCCCGACGTCCCCCCCTCGAGGAGCTGCAAGCCGACGGGCGTGCCATCGCGCCGCGCGCCATCGCCCGATCCGAGCTGGCGGCGCTGGTCCGCACCGACAGGTCAAGCGTCTGGCGCTCAGTGCCGTTGCGTCGCGGTTTCCTCATCCTGGCCCTCATTCCGGGCCTGGTCGCCGCGGCAGGACAGCTCGAGTGGGAGATGCTCCCGGTCCTTCCGGGACTCGTCGCATCCGGAAGTGCCTTGCTCTTCGGTGTCAACGCATGGGCGTTGGACGGCGTCGGTGCGGTGTGGCGCGACAGCCTCCCCGTCCGGCCGGATCTCGTGTTCGCTGCCCGCGTCTGGGTGCTGTGCGAGGTGCTCCTCGTCGCCTCCGCGCTGACGTTGGTCGTAGGTGGCCTCAGAGCGGGCGGTCTGCCGACGACGTCCGAGGCAACCGCACTGCTCGCAACGCTTGTCGTGGTGTCGCTCCAGGTGGTCGCCCGGTCGATGCACTGGTCGGTGCGAAGACCCTTCGCGATGGACCTCAGGTCAGCGCGCGGCACCCCGGCGCCGCCGCTGGCCATGGTGACCTACTCCTCCTACCTCGCGCTGACGTCGACGCTCACCGGGATGGTGTTTGCGGTCGCTGCTCAGGCCGACGACCCGCGACTGTCGCTCGTGCTGGCGGTGCCGTTCCTCCTCGCGGCGGTACGGCGACTGGCGATCACCCGCCGCGAGTGGTCGACACCCGACACGCGGGCGTACGTGGTCGCCACGGTCTCGACTCGTTGACGACGCTGTCGGCTCGCCGCGGCGGACGCCTGATGTGAGGTCGTACCGCTGCGGAACGATTCGGTCTCGCTTCGCTCGACAGTTCGGGATCGGCGTCGCGCGTAGATAGGGTGGAGCCTCAGTCACCACATCGGGGGTCTTGTCTTGCGCGTGAGTGCCAGTCGAAGGCAGCAGGCGTACGCCGCCGCGCTCGCTGCCGCGGCCCTCTCGCTCTCGGCGTGCACAGGCGATCCGGCCGCCACTCCGCAGACCGTCGACATCACGAGCTCGACGACGGCCGGCAACGACATCCTGCAGAAGTTCGCGTCGGCGTGGTCGGAGTCTGAGCAGCCTGACTTCAAGGGCGTCGTCGACGAGCCGGACATCGCCAAGACGGACATCGCGGCACACGTGGCGGAGCTCGGCATCACCGAGACGAAGGTCAACCTCGTCGACGACCTCGACTGCGGCGAAGACTCCTGTCGTGTGCACGCCACGGTGACGCACCAGCTCGCGGGCGCGGACGAATGGACCTACGAGACGCTGGTCCAGGCCAACGACAACCAGGGTCAATGGCTCGTCGAGTGGAGCGCGGGCACGTTTCACCCCGATCTGAGCGAGGCCACGACACTCGTCCGCGGCCGCACAGCGGCACGGCGGGCCCCGATCCTCGACCGCGACGGCAAAGCCCTGACGCCCGAGCGCGCCATCGTCCGGATCGGCGTCGTGCCCGAGGAGGTCCGTCTCCAGACCTACGACGAGATCGGCGCGCTCCTCGACGTGGACACGACCTCGCTGCGCGATCGCGTCGACGATGCGGAACCCACCTGGTTCGTCCCCGTGATCGACCTCCGCAGAGCCGACTACGACCTGGTCCGCAGTGAGCTGCTGGAGGTTCCAGGCGTCTCGATCGACACGGCGCAGCGCGCCCTGGCGCCGACCTCCGCATGGGGCAGGGCTGTCCTCGGCGTCGTTGGGCCCGCGACGGAGGACGGTCTGGTCAATGCTGGGGCCTACGCCCTCCCGAGCGACGAGGTCGGTCTCTCGGGCCTTCAGTACTCCTTCCAGGAGCGTCTCGCCGGGACGCCCGGCATCTCCATCAGCCTGGTGGAGAAGGCGGCGCCAGACAGCGTCATCAACCGGGTGCTGTCACGTCGTCCCAAGGCGGGGCTCCCGCTCGAGACGTCGCTCGACGTCGAAGTTCAGGATGCCGCCGAGCTGGCCGTGTCAGAGGCGACCGACACAACGGCGCTCGTCGCGGTCAAGGCAAGCACGGGCGAGATCCTGGCCGCGGCGAACGCCCCCGGCCCGACGTCGTACAACACGGCGTTCATCGGGCGGTATGCACCGGGGTCGACGTTCAAGGTGGTGAGCGCGGCCGCCTTGCTGGCGTCTGGCACGGTCACACCGGCGATGCCGGTTAAGTGCCCGGACACCACGGTCGTGAGCGGAAAGCGTTTCAAGAACTACGACGTCGGTATCGTGCCTGGCCGCGCCACGTTCGCCGACGCGTTCGCGGCGTCCTGCAACACGACGTTCGTCTCCCTTGCTGATGACATCACCGGTGAGCAGCTGGCGGCGGCCGGACAGACGTTTGGGTTCAGTGTCGAGTGGGACCTCGGGATCGATGGTTACAGCGGCTCCGTGCCTGCCGACGAGGAGCTTGTCACCCGTGCCGCCGACATGATCGGCCAGGGCAAGGTGCTCGCCAGTCCACTGATGATGGCGATGGTGGCCGCTGCCATCGACTCCGGCGTCTCTCGCACTCCGACATTGCTGCCAGGGCTCCAGCCGGGGGTCAGACTCGAAGAGCTCGACCCGACAGTGGTCGCAGAGCTGCAGGACATGATGGGCCAAGTCGTCACCGACGGCACCGGCTCGTCACTTGACCTGCCCGGGCTTCCCGTCCACGCCAAGACCGGCACCGCCGAGTACCAGCAGGGCAACGGGACGGGCACCAACGCCTGGCTGGTCGGATACCGAGGAGACGTCGCGTTCGCCGTACTGGTCGAGAAGGGCGGGTCCGGCTCCGACGACGCCGCGCCGATCGTGGCGACCTTCCTCAACCAGCTGCCTGACCGCCTCTACCGGTGACGCCCTCGGGTTGCCGCGAGCTCTGATCCGCAGTGGTGACCCCGAGGCGTAATAACGTCGTGATCTTCTGAGGGAGCGGTCGTGCCGCCCCTGGCCCGAGGAGGCGGTATGTCGGCTGGACCGCCGTTCGAGCGCTACCCGGTGAGTGCTGGGGCGATTCTCGCGTCATCGCAGGCCACCGCGTCCAAGGCCAACGCGCTGGTGGCTGTAGGGATAAATGTCCAGGCGGCCGCCCAGCCAGCCATCAACGGCGTCTCCGGACTGTTGGCGCTCCCACTGATCTCCGCCCCGCAGCCAGTGCTTGCACAGAACCAACAGCTGATCCAGACGACGACGCTCGCCGCGGGAGCGGTTCGCGTGTTCGGCTTGGCAATCGAGAGGTATGACGCCGCCATCGACCGCCTCAACGAGCGGTGGGAAGCTGCCGTGGCTGCCGACTTCGGTGTCGGCGCAGCCGTCATACCTGCGGGCGCCGATGCGCAGGAACGCCAAGACCTCGAGAGCGCGCGCACGTCGGCTGTCGCCGCGGCGCGGGAGGAGCTGCGTCGAGAGCTTCGCGCGGAGCAGGGCAAGCTCGAGCAGACGGTAGACGACAGCGCAGACCAGGTTGCGTCGATGCTCAGCCAGGGTCCCACCGCCTCCAACCTCCAGAACGTGGCGTCGTCCGGCGGCTTCGACAACCTGCCACCACCGCTCCTGCTGTCGCTGCCGGCTGGTGTGGTCAGGTCGCTGACGTTCGACGCTGCCCAGCGCTACGCTGACGCGAGGCTGCGGGCGGCAAAGGGTCTCATCGGACCCGGCCGCTTCCCAGGGAGCCCGCTGTTCAGCTACACCCAACGGCCCTTGTCGGCCGAGCAGCTCAAGTGGCTGCGCTTGGCCAGGGGCATCAATGTCGGCGGCACTGCCCTCGGCTTCGGGACAACCGGCCTGACCCAACACCTGCAGGATCTGGAGCGTTATCCGAACATGGACGCCGAGGAGCGCGTCGGTCGCGACGGCGGCGCCATCCTCTCGAAGGCGGTCCCGGCGCTCGGCGCAGGCGCGCTCACGGTCGCTGCCATTGCGAGCGCACCGGTCACCGTCCCCGCCGTGGCGATCGGGGGAGCAGCCATTGCCGTGGGGACCGGCGTCGGCTATGCCATCAACAAGTGGGGCGGTCCGATCACAGAGCCCATCATCAGGGGCGGAGGAATCGCGGCCGACTGGACCTATGACGAAGTATTGGTCCCGATCGGCAGGGGTGGTCGAACCGTGGGCGAGGCGGTCAACGACAACGTACTGGCCCCCATCGGCAGGGGCGCAGGAGAAGTGGCCGACTTCGCCGGGGACAGGCTCGATGACCTCGGGCTCTGATGAGCCCTGGGCCACCTACCGGCACGACGACGCCGGGTTCGCAGTGTCACTGCCCACCGGCTGGCCGGTCGATGGCGAGGTCGACGGGTGTGCGCTCGTGTGCGTCGAGCCGCCGTCGGGCACCCCTCCGGCATACCTCCCGCCAAGCATCGTGGTGACGGTCGACGAGCTGCCTGACGATGAGCCGTTCGACCGGTGGCTCTCGCGGTTTCGAGTCTCGCTGGCGGAGATCTACAACGAGGTCCGGCTGGTCGACCTCGAGGACACCCTGCTGGGCGACGTGCCGGCGTACCGCACCCTGTCGCACTACCTGCACGCTGTCGTCGGTGGCGTCTGCGCCGACCAGTGGTGCATCCCGGCGCTGGGCCGGGTCTACGTCGTCACCTGCTCGTCAGGCGCCTTGGAGTACGACGACTTCGCCGACACGTTCCAGGACGTCGCGGCCGGGTTCAGGCTGACGACACCTTGAACGACCCGCCTCCGAAGCTCAACCCGGACACCGGCCTGCTCTGCCTCAGCGATGCTGCGTTCGGTGTTTTCGAGCAGCTGGCCAAACGAGGCGGGGATCTCGTGGATGCGCCTGGACTTCGTGGCCAGATGGCCCGGTTGCGGGCCGTCTCCGTGCTCGACAGCGAAGACCAGATCCATCCGAGCCTGACGAGCACCCTCGCCGCGATCCGGCACGCGGAGACTGAGCTCGTGCTGACCGGGACCGAGCGGTTGGCTCGCATCTGGGTGGCTGCCCCCCGGGCGGCGTTGCTGTTGCCCATCGACGACAGCAACCTGCGGCGGCTTACCCACCTCCCGCTCTGGATGCTTCCCGAGACCATCTCGCGGATCGTCGGCCTCGGTCCTCGACCCCGTCCGGCCGGGCCAGCTGTCCCGCTGTCCACACGAGGTGCCGGCGACACTCGGAGTCACTGGACGTTGGCCCGCATCGCGACAAGACCAGGCGAGCGTGATCGGGATGCGTCGCTCGAGATCGTGGACACCGCTGCCGGGCTCTGGGTCGTGAAACCTGGTGACGACGGCCCAATGGCATCGCCTTCCGACCCGACCGCGGTGTGGAGGGCGATCATCCGGCTCGTGCGCCCCAGCGACACCGCGGGGCAAACCTCACAGGTGACCTGATCCGTCAGCCGTCGAGCAGAGCAGGACTGTCCAGCCAGCCGAGCGCTCCCTGCCGGAACCTGTCCGGCTCCCAGCCACCAACGCCTGCGGGGACACACCCGCGCAGCGAGACGCCTGTGACACGCGGCAACTCCTCGATATTGCACCGCTCGGCGAGACCGAGCTCGGCGGGCAGCGAACCGACCACCAGCGCCGCCGGGGCCAGGCCTGCGCTCAGGATCGCGGCGACGGTGAGCTCGGTGTGGTTGAGCGTTCCGAGCGCGAGACTTGTCACCACGACCAAGCGTACGTCGTGACAGGTCTCGACCAGGTGGCCCGTCAGGCTGAGCAGCGTCCTGCCGTCAGTGTCGAGCCGCACGGCCACGCCCCCTGAGCCCTCGACGAGAGTGACGTCACGGTCGGCTGCCAGCGCCGCGATGGCGGCGGCGAGCTCGTCGACGGGTGCGATCGTCAGGCCCCGTAGCCGCGCCGCCGTGTCAGGAGCCAGCGGGTCACCGAGCCGGGTGAGCTCGTGGACGTCACCACAGCCGCTGAGTCTCGCGACCGTCGCCAGGTCGGTCGGCTCGCCTGTCGCGACGCCGGTCTGCACCGGCTTGACGACGCACACCCGCCTGCCGGTCGCCTCAGCGGCGACAGCCAGCGCCGCCGTTGCGACCGTCTTGCCAACCCCGGTGCTGGTCCCCGTGATGATGATGACAGTCATCGGCGTGCGCCGAGCTGCGTCAGTCCATCCGCCACCGTCTCGACCTCGCTTTCGGTCAGGGATGCCCGCCCAGCAAGGCGTGGTCGGCTCACACCGTCGGGCACCGAGGGTGGGCGGAAGCAGCCAACCCGGATGCCGTCCCCGGCCAGCGACGTCTGCGCAGCCATCGCCTCGCGAGGCCCTGGCATCGGCACCGACAGGACAGCCCCCGCGGGACTCTCGACGCGCAGTGCCTTGCCGAAGTGGGCGCCGGGCTCACGCGCCCGCTGTGGCAGCGCGGGACTCTCGGTCACCACGTGTACGGCGGCTGCGGCTGCCGGTGGGGCGAGACCGGTGTCGAAGATGAACGGGCGGGCGACGTTCACCAGGTGGTCGACGACAGCGTGTGATCCGAGCACGGCTCCGCCCGCCGTGGCGCGCTGCTCCTGGTGGCGACTGAGCCAGTCGTCGAACGTCATACGGCCGCCGCTGCCGTCATCGCGTTGCAGATCGTCGCCAGGTCGTCGTCGCCGGTGATGTACGGCGGCATGGCATAGACAAGGTCGCGGAAGGGGCGGATCCAGACACCCCGAGCAGCAGCGGCGTCGGTGGCGCAGGCGACGTCGACCGGGCGGTCGAGCTGGATCACCCCAACGGCACCGAGGGTGCGGACATCCACGACGCCGGGCAGGGCGCCGGCCGCGGCGAGCCCGTATGTGAGCGCTGTTTCGATCCGGCGGATGTCGGCGGACCAGTCCCGCTCCACCAGCAGCTTGACGCTCGCCACCGCGACGGCACACGCCAGCGGGTTCGCCATGAACGTCGGGCCGTGCATCAGCACTCGCGACTCGCTCGCGCCGAGCCCTGCTGCGATCTCGGTCGAGCACAGGGCCGCAGAGAGGGTGAGGTAGCCCCCGGTCAGTGCCTTGCCGAGGCACATGATGTCGGGGGCGATGCCAGCGTGTTCGGCAGCGAACAAGGTGCCGGTGCGACCGAAACCGGTCGCGATCTCGTCGAAGACGAGCACGAGGCCGTGCTCATCGCAGATGTCTCGGAGCACCCTGAGGCAGCGCGGGTTGTAGACGTGCATCCCGCCCGCACCCTGCAGGACGGGTTCACAGATGACGGCCGCCAGCTCGGCCGCGTGACGGGTCGCGAGCTCGCGGGTCTCGGCCTCCCAGGCAGTGGTGTCCGATTGGAGACCGGCGGGGGGACGGGAGGTGAAGACCTGCTGCGGGAGCGCTTCGGCGAACATCGCGTGCATGCCCCCGCCGGGGTCACAGACGCTCATCGCGCCCAGCGTGTCGCCGTGGTATCCCCCGCTGAGCGCCATCACCCTCCTCTTGCCGGGGTGGCCGCGACCGCGCTGGTACTGGATCGCCATCTTGAGAGCCACCTCGACCGCGACTGACCCGGAGTCGGCGAAGAACACATGCTGAAGGTGGTCGGGTGTCAGGTCGACGAGGAGGTGCCCGAGCGTGATCGCCGGCTCGTGAGTCAACCCGCCGAACATCACATGACTCATCCTCCCCAGCTGGCGACCCACCGCCTCGTCGAGGACCGGGTGCCGGTAACCATGGATCGCGCACCACCACGACGACATCGCGTCGACGAGCTCGGCTCCGCCGCCCAGTCGCAGGCGCACGCCGTGAGCGTGGGTGACGAGCCGCGTCGGCCCGGGGGCGGTCATCGACGCGTAGGGGTGCCACAGATGGTCGCGGTCAAAGGCGAGCAGCTGGGACTCCGTGAGGTCTGGCATGGCGACACCGAGGCTATCGCCGCCGGCCCTCCCACGGCGTACGACGGTCGAGGAGCGATCTCGGAGCGGTTGCCCGGCGAGCGGTAGGTGGAGGTCTTGCCGGCTGCCGGTTTGCCGATAGGTTGCAGACGTGACTGACGCCCTCCACATCCTCGCCGTCGCCCGAGCACAGGTCCTCGACGAAGGACGCGGGCTGACCGAGGCGCAGCTTGTCGAGGTGCTTCGGCTGTCCGAGACGGCACTGGCTGCCCTGTTGGAGCTTGCCCACGAGGTGCGGATGGCCTGGTGCGGCCCCGAGGTCGAGGTCGAGGGGATCGTGTCGCTGAAGACCGGCGGCTGCCCGGAGGACTGTCACTTCTGCTCGCAGTCGGGCCAGTTCTCGTCGCCGGTGCGTGCTGTGTGGCTCAACATCCCCGAGCTCGTCGAGGCGGCGAAGCAGACAGCCGCGACCGGGGCGTCGGAGTTCTGCATCGTGGCGGCAGTGCGCGGGCCGGACGAACGGCTGCTCACCCAGGTGCGAGCGGGCATCAAGTCGATCCAGGCCGAGGTCGACATCAACATCGCCTGCTCCCTCGGCATGCTCACCCAGGAGCAGGTCGACCAGCTCGTCGAGATGGGTGTGCACCGCTACAACCACAACCTCGAGGCCGCCAGGAGCTACTTCTCACAGGTCGTCACGACCCACTCGTACGAGGAGCGGTTGCAGACCTGCGAGATGGTGAGGGCCGCCGGGATCGAGCTGTGCTGCGGTGGACTCGTCGGGATGGGCGAGACGCTGGAGCAGCGCGCCGAGCTTGCGGCCCAGCTTGCAGCACTCGACCCGCACGAGGTACCGCTCAACTTCCTCAACCCTCGCCCGGGCACGCCGTTCGGGGACCTGCCGATCATGGGCTCGGGGGATGCGCTGCGCACGGTCGCGGCGTTCCGGCTGGCGATGCCGCGCACCATCCTGCGGTATGCCGGTGGACGCGAGATCACCCTCGGCGACCTCGGGACGCGTGACGGGCTGCTCGGCGGGATCAACGCCGTCATCGTGGGCAACTACCTCACGACACTCGGTCGGGAGCCCGACGACGACGTCGCACTGCTGGGCGAGCTGCAGATGCCGATCAAGGAGCTCTCGAAGACGCTATGAGCGCCTTGCCACCTCCCGTCGGGTCAGGGGAATCGGTGCCTGGGCAGCCGACGCAGGTGTCACCTACGGCGACGTACTGCGACCTCTGCGGCGAACCACTCAAGGCCCGAGACCACACGACCTGCCTCGCCCACCGGCAGCTGGAGCCGCCCCGCTACTGTCCGCTGTGCCGACGCCGGATGGTCGTGCAGGTGGTGCCTCGTGGTTGGTCGGCCCGCTGCTCGACACACGGTGGCATCGTCTAGACCTGTTCCCTTCGCTCGACGAGTGGGTTGCGGATGAACAGCCACGACACGACGCCCCCGACGACGAGCATGGCGGCACTGATCCACACGGCCCGGTCGTAACCTGCGTCGAAGGCGGACGGTCGCGCGTAGTCGGCACCGCTCAGACCCACGGCCGCAGGAAGGGCGGCCACAGCCAAGAGAGACCCGGCGCGGGCGACAGCGTTGTTGATCCCGCTCGCGACCCCCGCGTTGCGATCCGGGGCAGCCGCCAACA
The DNA here is from genome assembly GCA_013821195.1 of Propionibacteriales bacterium. GTDB lineage: Bacteria > Actinomycetota > Actinomycetes > Propionibacteriales > Nocardioidaceae > JACDHG01. The sequence continues at coordinate 12,965 of JACDHG010000004.1, read as the reverse complement.
CGGTCGACGTCAGCGGTGCCACGAGCAGCGCGAGTCCGAGTGCGAAGACCGTGACGCCCGGGAAGACGTCGAGCCAGTACGACGCATCGGCGCCAACACCGCTGAGCAGCACAAGACCCGCCGCGCACACGAACGGGCCGAAGGTCATCGGGATCCGAGGTCCGATGCGCACGGCGAGCTGCCCGCCACGAGCGGCCAGGAACAGCATGACCACGGTGATCGGCAGCGTCGCGAGGCCAGCCTTGAGGGCACCGTAGTCAGCCACGGTCTGGAGCTGGAGGACCAGGAAGAAGATGACTCCACCCAGGGCCGCGTACACCAGCAGGGTCATCAGGTTCGCAGCGCTGAACTGGCGGGAGGCGAACAGTGAAGTCGACATCATCGCGTGCGCGCTGGACCGCTCCACCAGCACGAAGGCGACGAACGAGACGACTCCGACCACCGCGCTCCCCACGACAGCCCACACGGGGAGGGTCTCGGACTGGATGAGTGCGAACGTCACTCCGGCCAGCCCGAGTATGCCCAGGACAGCGCCAAGCACGTCGAAGCCCGGCACCGACTCGGGGTTGCGGGTCTCGGGCACGTGCTGCTGAGCGATGACGATGGTGACCACTGCCAGCGGCAGGTTGAGGAGGAACACCCAACGCCAGCTCGCGAACTCGACCAGGTATCCGCCGACGAATGGCCCGATGGCGGCGGCAATGCCACCCAACCCCGACCAGGCGCCGATCGCGCGGGCGCGTTCCGCCGGATGGAAGGATCCTTGGATCATGGCCAGGCTCCCTGGCGTCAGCAGGGCGGCGCCCACTCCCTGCAGCAACCGCGCGGCAATGAGCTGATCGGCATTCGAAGCGGCTCCGCACGCGAGAGACGCGAGCGCGAACCAGACCACGCCCACGACGAAGATGCGGCGCCGCCCGAAGTGGTCGCCGAGTGATCCGCCGAGCAAGATCAGCGAAGCGAGTGACAGGAGGTAGCCGTTGCTGATCCACTGCAGTTGGGCGAGGCTCGCGTCGAGGTCGCGCCCGATCGTCCGTAGGGCGACGTTGACGACGGTCCCGTCCAGGAGCGCCATGCCCGACCCGAGCACTGCTGCCACGAGCACCCAGCGGCCAGCCGACGAGCTGTAGCGCAGCCCGGAGCCTGCACCAGCACCTCCGACGGCATGGTCGCTCATGAGTCGCTTGGGGCGCGCTGAGTTCGACGGGCCATGCCCACGCAACACCGGGGCCCTCCGGATGCTTCCATGCCAAGCGCGACCGCGGTTGATGAGAATGTTCTCATCGTCGGCTCATCTGCGTCTGATACCGGTCGGGCAGTCTGGGCTGATGTTCGTCTCATCCAAGCTCGCGGTCGGCCTTGCCGCGGTGATCGCTGCCGCCGGTGCCTTCACCGCAGGCTCCTTGGTCGATGACGCCCAGCTCCCCGATATCGGTGACCCCATCGTGATGACTCGCGACGTGGATGCAACTGCGGACGCATCGACCGGCAAGGAAGCCACCGCCGAGCAGACGCGGTCGGCAGCCGATGGCGGAGACGGCGACCGGGAGCCCGCCCGAGTCGACGACGCACTCCGCGCCAGCGACGACGACTCACCGAGCGGCGGGGACGACGGCAGGCGCGATGACGACAGCGGAGTCGACGACGACGGATCGGACGATGTCGATGTCGTCTACCCCACGCCGGAGCCGGTCGACGATGAGGCCGACGACAACGACGATGACGATGAAGACGATGAAGACTACGATGACGATGACGACGGCGACGACGATGACGATGACGGCGCCGGTGACGACTGAGAGTGGCTGCTCTGGGGCTCACTCTTCGAGGGCGTGGCGAGGCGATGATGACCCGGTCCACGCGACGACCTTGGTCGATGACCGTCCCGGTCAGGTTTCGCATCACCTTTGCGGTGGTGCTCCTCACCGGGCTCGCGCTGTCGGGAGCAGGCATAGCCGTCTACACCCTGCAGGCGCACCGGCTCAACGACAACGTCGCAGCGGCCATCTCGCAGGAGGTTGCCGAGTTCGAGCGGCTGACGAAGCGCGGTGACGATTCGGGGACTCGCTACTCGTCGACCCAGGCCCTGCTGACGGCCGAGCTGCGCAGCAACGTCCCGAACGAGGACGAGCTGATCCTGGCGTTCTGGGACGGTGCGATCCAGCGTCGCCTCCCAGGCGGGCACAAGGAGCTCGCCAACGATCCGGACTTCGAGAGGCTGGTCGCCGAGATGGCCGCGGACGGAGACATCCGCGAGGTCGAGACGCGTTTTGGAGACGTGCGGGTGGCCGTCAAACCGGTCCAGGGACCCGGCGGGCCGGGAGCCGCCGTGTTCGCCTATTTCATGGGGGACATCCGCGCTGATCTGGCCAGTCAGATGCGCACGTACGCCGCTGTGGCAGGTCTTGCGCTGCTCGCGGTCGCAGTGGGCGCCTACCTCGTCGCCGGACGTCTGCTGCGACCGGTGCGAGACCTGCGCGACACGGCCGGCGAGATCACTCACTCCGACCTCACCCAGCGGATCACCGCCACCGGCAACGACGACCTGACCGACCTGACGCTGACATTCAACGCGATGCTCGACAGGCTCGAGAGCGCATTCGCGACGCAGCGACAGTTCCTCGACGATGCAGGGCACGAGCTGAAGACACCGATCACGATCGTGAGAGGTCATCTGGAGCTGATGAAGGAGTCCGACGCCGCGGAGGTGGCGGCCACCCGCGAGCTCGTCCTGGACGAGCTCGATCGAATGGCCCGGCTGGTCGAGGAGCTGACGTTGCTTGCCAAGAGCCGCCGTCCGGACTTCCTGAGGCGTACCGACACCGATGTAGGTGTCCTAACCGGAACCCTCATCAACAAGATGCGCGGCTTGACGGCTCGCCAGTGGCTCGTCGACGAGCACGCCGAGGGTGTCGTGCGGGTGGATCCTCAGCGGATCACCCAGGCGGCGCTGCAGCTGGCGAGCAACGCCGTGCGCCACACCGACGACGAGGATGCCATCGCTCTCGGGACCCGGCTCGACGAACACCGGCTTCTGCTCTGGGTACGTGATACCGGCACCGGCGTGGCCACGGACCTCAATGGGGACATCTTCGAGCGGTTCACGCAGGACAATGGAGCAAGCCAAGGGAGCGGACTCGGACTCGCCATTGTGCGGGCCATCGTCGAGGCACACTCCGGTAACGTATGTGTAGACTCAGCGCCCGGCCGTGGGGCCACGTTCACGATGACCATCCCCACTGAGAGGGCCGCTACGCCATGGTGAACCGGGTGCTCATCGTCGAGGACGAGCCGCGGATCGCATCCTTCCTGGAGAAGGGACTGCGAGCCGAAGGGTTCACTCCGACAGTGGTGTCGAGCGGCGTCATCGGGCTCGACTACGCGCTCACCGGCGAGTTCGACCTCGCCATCCTCGACATCGGTCTCCCCGACATCGACGGCTACACCGTGCTGAAGCGGATGCGCGGGTCTGGCAGCTCCTTGCCGGTCATCGTGCTGACCGCGCGAGACTCCGTCACCGACACCGTGCGAGGTCTTGAGGGCGGCGCGGACGACTACATGCCCAAGCCGTTCCGGTTCGCCGAGCTGCTCGCCCGGGTCCGGCTGCGGCTGCGGGGGAGCTCCGCCGCAGGCGAGGAGAAGACCGTGATCGAGGGCGGCAACGTCCGACTCGACTTGGTACGCCGGGAGGTGACCGTGGCAGGCAGAGCAGTGGAGCTGTCTGCGCGCGAGTTCCTCCTGGCGGAGATGTTCTTGCGCCACCCAGGCCAGGTGCTCTCGCGGGAGCAGCTGCTCTCACATGTGTGGGGTTACGAGTTCGACCCCGGGTCGAACATCGTTGACGTCTATGTCGGCTACCTGCGCAAGAAGCTCGGCGCCAGCCTCATCACGACAGTGCGCGGTATGGGCTATCGGTTCGACCTGGCCTAACTCAGCGAATCGCCGATATCTTGAAGCCGGCGAGCCGTGGTCGGGGCATCTGCTCGAGCAAGCCGGCGAGCATCTCCGCCAGGTCGACCGGGGTCGGGCGGTCGACGGGGTTCTTGTTGAGGCAGATGAGAACAGGCTGGGCGACCTCGGCGGGGATGAAAGCTGGTAGGTCGTACGGCGCGTCGACCAGTTGTGGCCACAGCTGCGACGGTGACGCGTCCCTGGATCCGCTGCCCTTGTCGAAGGGGCGGTAGCCCGCAAGCGCATGGAAGAGGGTGGCGCCGATCCCCCAGACGTCCGACGCGAAGCCTGGCAGCCCATGCTCGCCCGGGACACATTGCTCTGGTGCCATGTAGGCGTCGGTGCCGATCGGGTCGACAAGCCTTGCTGCCGCCTGACTGTCGCGCGCCACGCTGAGGTCGATCAGGCGAGCCGGTGCACCCATGATGACGTTGCTCGGCTTGATGTCGAGGTGCACGAGGTCGAGCTGGCCGAGGTAGTGCGCAGCGGAGCACAGCTCGATCCCCAGCGGGAGCACCTGCTCCAAGGGCAGGTGGGAGTTCTTGCGGATGAGGGTAGAGAGGCGGGGGCCGTCGAGACTCTCCAGCATGACGTAGGGCCTCGGGCCAGTCAGCACGGCATGGAAGCCTCGCACAATCGCGGGGTGGTTGACGAGCCCGATCACGTCGGCCTCACGCTCAAGCCCGCGCAGCGTCGACTCATCCTCGACCCGGTCCGGTCGTACCATCTTCACCACGACTGGGCAGTATCGCAGCGAGTCGAACGCGAGGTAGGCCTCGAACGAGGAACCACCCCCGAGCAGCCGCTCTGCGGTCAGCCCGGGGGCGATCTCGTCACCCTCGTGAAAGTTCCACGACGATGTCACTGACGTCACCGCGTGTCGTTGCGGCTGCGGTCGTTGGTGAGGTGGCGGCTGAAGTCGCGGGTGCGATCGCTACCGTCACGGGTCCAGTCGCGGGTGAGGTCGCCACGGCTCCGGTCGCGGTCGCGCGAGACGTTCGTGACGCGGCTGCTGGTCGCGTCGTTGGAGTTGCCGGTCCGCGAGTTCACCGTGTTGTCGCGCGTCCCGTTGCCCGTGTTGGTGCCCGAGTTTCCCGTGTTGGTGCCCGAGTTGTCTCGGCTGTTGTCGTCGTCGTCATCGACGGCGAGTACGGCCGAGCTCATCTCGCGCTTGTTGAGCAGTACGTCGCCAGTGTCGCTAGGCATCGCCTGGGCACCCCCGGCGCCAGCCAAACCGAGGCCGACCGAGCCCGCAAGGGTGAGGATTCCGGTACGCATCAGGTTCTTCATGGTGTTCTCCGATTCTTGGGAGCGGATTGGGTTCGTGTCTGACATTGACAACCATGGCGGTCGTTGGTGAGGCCACCGTGAGGGATTTCTGAGAGATCTCTCATGGAGGCGCGCTCCTGCCAGGCTTGCTGCGTTAGCGTGATGGCGGTGATCCGGCAGGCTGACGAGAGCGACGTGCACGACCTCTACGTCATGGAGAGAGCGGCCTCCAGCACGGCACTCGCGCACGTCTTCGGTGACACAGCCTTCCCAGCGGCCGATGTGTTGGCTCGGTGGCAGCTGGTGGTCGACGACCCCTCCGTGACCGTGCTCGTCGATGAGCTCGACGGTGTTCCGGTCGGGTATGCCGCGTTCGGCGACGGTTGGCTGCGTCACTTCGGTGTGGTGCCGCGGCTGTGGGGGACCGGACGGGCACACGACCTGTACGCCGCCGTGCTCGAGGCGTCGACAGCGGCAGGAGCGCCCGCGACGTACCTGTGGGTGCTGGTGGACAACCGGCGCGCCAGGGCCTTCTACCGCCGGCTCGGGTGGCGAGACACCGACGTCCAGGAGCATGAGACGTTCGCGCCGTACCCCGTCAGGATGCAGATGCGCCGGGAGTCCGACAGCTGGTAGCCGCACCTGGGGGCCGCGCAGGACACTAGGATGGTTTGTTCACCGGATCCGGGGAAGGGTCGAGCAGCAGTGTCGGAGCGTCGTCGTTCGCGAGTCACCGACCACGCGGTCGAGCAGGAGATCAAGCGCGAGCAGGCGGTCGTCGATCGCATCTACGCCCGCCTGGAGGCGGCGACAGAGTCCGCGAAGGCGTTACAGCAGGACGGTCACGCGCGGGCCCGAGTCGGCAACGAGGGTGGACTTGTCGAGCGGGACGCGATGGTCTTCCAAGCGGCCAAGCGGCTCGCGAGCCTGAACGCCGCGCACGAGGGGCTGGTCTTCGGCCGTCTCGACCACCTCGACGGAGAGGCGCGCTACATCGGCCGGTTGGGCCTGCTGGACGAGGAGCGCGAGGTGCTCCTCGTGGACTGGCGCGCGCCCGCTGCCGCCGTCTTCTACCAAGCCACGGCGCAGGATCCGGCCGGCGTCGTACGTCGTCGTGTCCTGCAGTCGATCTCGGACCAGGTGGTGGGGATCGATGACGACCTCCTCGACGCCGACCACGCCCCCGACGACATGGTCATCGTCGGCGAAGGCGCTCTGTTCGCCACGCTTGCGAAGTCTCGCGACCGGACCATGCACTCCGTCGTTGCCACCATCCAACGGGAGCAGGATCACGCGATCCGGTCGCCCCACAAGGGGGTCACGACAATCTTCGGCGGACCCGGGACCGGTAAGACAGTCGTGGCCCTCCACCGCGCGGCGTACCTGCTCTACACAGATCGACGTCGCTATGAGGGAGGCGGCGTTCTCGTCGTCGGTCCCAACGCTGTCTTCATGGCCTACATCGAGCGGGTGCTCCCGTCGCTCGGTGAGACCAGTGTGTCCCTGCGGGCGCTCGGCGAGGTGGTCGACGGCATCAGGGTCAGCCGGCACGAAGTCCCGCGGGTCGCCCTGATCAAGGGCTCAGCGCGGATGCGAGGGATCTTGTCGCGCGCGGTTCGCGGACCCGCTCCCGGGGCGCCGACCCACTTCAGCATCTTCTACCGCGACGACGTGCTGACACTCGACGAGCCGGAGCTGTCGGGGATCCGTCGTGACCTGCTCGTCAAGTGGCACCGCCGAAATCGGGCAGTGCTGCACGTGGCAGGCGAGCTCATCGAAACGCTGTGGCACAAGGTTTCCGGTGACCGTGCGCTGGGCAGAGGCAAGGACGAGTTCACGCGCATCCTGCTCGGCGAGCGCGCCTTCCTCGACTTCGTCAACGCGTGGTGGCCGGTCGTCGACGCCGTCGAGGTCATCGGCTGGCTCGCCGATCGGGAACGACTGTCGCGCGACGCCGCCGGAGCACTTACGAACGTCGAGATCGGCGACCTGGTCGAGTCGCTGGCTGCCGACGAGCTCAGCGTCGAGGACATCCCGCTGATCGACGAGCTGCGCTATCTGATCGGGGAGCGACCCGAGCCCGAGGAGGACGAGGACCCACTCGCCGACCTGTACGACGAGACCGTCCCAGAGCTGTCGAGCGATGATCACCGCCGGGCCAGCCAGGCCGTCTCCACAACGATGCGGCCGGTCGTCTCCATCGAGGACGACGCCTACGCCCACGTGCTCGTCGACGAGGCTCAAGACCTCTCTCCCATGCAGTGGCGCATGGTCGGCCGCCGTGGCCGCCACGCCAGCTGGACCGTCGTCGGCGATGCCGCGCAGAGCTCCTGGCCGTTGACGGACGAGGCGGCGGCAGCCCGAGAGGAGGCTCTCGGAGACAAGGAGCAGCACGCGTTCCGGCTGTCGACCAACTACCGCAACTCCAAGGAGATCTACGAGCTGGCGGCGGAGGTGGCGCGGGCCCATATCCCCGCTGCGGATCTGCCCATTGCCGTTCGCGAGACGGGCATCGAGCCGGTCATCCGCGAGCTGACGGGGCTCGACCTGCGTGACCAGGTGCGTGCTGCGGTCAACCACCTCGCACACGAGGTCGGCGGGACGGTGGGTGTCGTCGTGGCGGTCGGCCGCCGTCGTGAGGTAGACGACTGGCTGGGCGAGCGTGACGTCGATCGCATCCCCGTCCTGGAGGCGCTCGACACCAAGGGCCTCGAGTTCGACGCCATCATGGTCGTCCAGCCGGACGAGATCGTCGACGAGTCCGACATCGGCATGCGGACCCTGTACGTCGTGCTGACGCGCGCGACGAGGCTGCTGGAGGTCATCGGCACCAGCCACCGTTGGCGGCCCTGACCAGGTTGCCAGTTGTTAGGCTTTGTGCGCCCAGACCCGACCTCGCCCCGTCCTTGATCGGCAGCCCAGATGACTCTCTTCGACGACCTGGCGGAGTCCGCTGCGTTCGCGCTGATCCGGTTCGAGGGAGCCGACGCCGTGACCGTGCTGCGCGGAAGCCGCGAGGAGCACGAAGACCTGGCCGGCATACCCCTCGGGCAGAGCGCCGGCGGTGGTGAGAGTCGCTTCGACCGGCTTGTCTTCGTTCCGTACCGGCAGATCCGCGAACGCGGGTTCGAGGCGCACGACGACGAGACTCCGCTGGCGAGCATGCTCGTCGAGGACCACGCGGAGATTCCGGTCGAGGACCTGGTGGCTGGGCTACCTGACCTCGTCGTCGAGACGCTCGGCGAGCGCGGGTTCGACATCGACGACGACACCTACGCCGAGATCGTCGACACCGTCATCCGAGACGAGATCGGCGAGGGCGAGGGCGCCAACCTCGTCATCGCGCGCAACTACCGCGCCACCCTCGCGGACTGGGACCTCACCCACGCGCTCAGCGTGTTCCGCCGCCTGCTCACCGAGGAGCGGGGGGCGTACTGGACGTTCCTGGTCTATACCGGCGACCGGTTCCTCCTCGGTGCGAGCCCCGAGCGCCACATCAGCGTCAGCTCCGGCTCGGTCCGGATGAACCCGATCAGCGGCACGTTCCGCGTCGGGGCCGGGACCGACGCGGCAGAGCGCCGATCGCGTTTCCTCGAGTTCCTGCATGACGAGAAGGAGATCTACGAGCTCTTCATGGTCGTCGACGAGGAGCTCAAGATGATGTGCGACATCTGCAGTGCGGGTGGTCGGATCCTCGGCCCCTACCTGAAGCCCATGACTCACCTCATCCACACCGAGTACGTCCTCGAGGGGCACACGACGAGAGATGTCAGGGAGGTCCTCCGCGACTCGATGTTCGCCGCGACCGTGACCGGAAGCCCGGTCGAGAACGCCTGCCGCCTGATCGCGAAGCACGAGCGCCGAGGGCGCGGCTACTACGGCGCCGTGCTGGCTCTGCTCGGCCGGGACGCTGCTGGAGCCCCAACGCTCGACGCGCCGATCCTCCTGCGTACGGCGGATGTGAGCCCTCGAGGCGAGCTCCGGGTCACTGCTGGGGCCACCCTGGTCAGAGACTCGAACGCGCAGGACGAGGTCGCCGAGACGCATGCCAAGGCCGGCGGCATCCTCCATGCTTTCGGCCTCGTGCCGACGCCGCCGACGCCGGCGGCGGAGTTGGCGGAACTCGCAGCGGACCCCGAGGTCCTGGCCGCTCTCGATGCCCGCAACCAGCGGCTGAGCCGGTTCTGGCTCAACGACCAGTCAGACGCCGTACGCTCCTCGGCGCTCGGTGGCAAGCATGTCGTCATCCTCGACGGTGAGGATGACTTCGTCACCATGCTGCGCCACATGCTCACCGTCCTCGGCACGACGAGTGAGACGGTCCGCCACCACGACTACCGATATGGCGACTTCGACACCGCGGACTTCGTGATCGTAGGCCCGGGACCGGGGGATCCGCGCGCCCTCGACGACCCGAAGATCAAGGCGGTCCGCGGCGCCGTCGACGACCTCCTCCACGATGAGGTCCCCTTCCTGGCCGTTTGTCTGGGGCACCAAGTCCTCTGTGGGGCACTCGGTCTCGACCTCGCTTACAAGGACATCGTCTTCCAGGGGACACAGACGGAGGTAGGAATCCTGGGCCGCTCGGAGCGGGTCGGTTTCTACAACACGTTCGTAGCGCGGCTGGGGTCAGGGGTGCTTCCGCCCAGCGTGACCGTCGTCGTCGACGTCGACTCCCGGGACGTGCATCTCATCCAGGGAGCGCACTACCGAGGAGTGCAGTTCCATGCCGAGTCGATCCTCACCGAGCACGGCTTCGACCTGATCCGCGAGCTGATGCTCAGCCTGCTGGACCGGTGAGCTGCAGCCTGTGCGTGTCTTGATGATCGACCACCACGACTCCTACACCTACAACCTGGTGCACCTCATCGCTGCGGTCACTGGGGTGCTGCCTGACGTCATCCAGCACGATGACCGGTCTCAGGCGACCGCCTGGCGTAGCGGCTACAGCCACATCGTGCTCTCTCCGGGGCCCGGCACCGTCAACGACGCCGATGACTTCATGGTGGGCAGGGCGGTGCTCGCGGGCTCGACTGTGCCGGTGCTCGGGGTCTGTCTCGGCATGCAGGGGCTGGTCGTCGAGTTCGGTGGGCGAGTCGAGGTGGTCGAGCCCGCACATGGAGAGGTCGCTTCCGTCCACCACAAGGGGGTGGGGCTGTTCGCACACCTGCCGCAGGGCTTTGCTGCCGTGCGCTACCACTCGCTCGCAGCCGTCGAGGTGCCTGCTGAGCTCGAGGTGACGGCCTGGTGCCAGGGGGTCGCTGGCCGGGTCACGATGGGAGTGGCGCACCGCAGCCGGCCGTTGGTGGGAGTGCAGTTCCACCCTGAGTCCGTGCTCACCGTCGGAGGTCGGCGGCTGATCGAGAGCTTCGTCAGCACATGAAAAGGGCCGTCGGAGAACCGCTGCCATGGGTCGACCCGGAGGACTTCTTCGTCACCCATGCCGCGGACAGGTCCCGCTCCTTCTGGCTGGATGGGGCGAATGCGAGGTCGTGGTCGGGTCGGCGCTCGTACGTCGGATGGCTCGACGACTCCGAGCCGAGCCTGACCCTCGATGCCGGCCGCGGGATCGTGCGGCAGCATGACACATCGTCGTCGTACGACGTGGGCAGCGACATCTTCGAGGCGCTGGCGGAGCGGACCCGTTCCGGGGACCAGTCGACGCGCTGGGTCGGCTACCTCGGCTACGCGGCTCGGCGTGACCTACCAGCGCTCGTCGACCAGGACCCCGGCGCCGTACCGGACGCCTGCTGGCTGCGGGCAGAGCGCTGGGTCGAGTTCGACCACGTCGAGCGGACCGTCCGAGCCGTGGCTGCCGCCGACGCTCTGGCGTCGTGGCAGGAGAGGGTGGCCCTGCTGGTGGGCGGGGCGGTGGTCGCACCCGGGCTACCGGCTCTGCCCGGGATACGCACAGCCCGTGGCATCGACGAAGGCGAGTACGCAGCCGCCTTCTTCACGGTGCAGGAGCACCTGCTGCGCGGCAACTCCTACGAGACCAACCTGACGTTCCAGACGGCCGTCGAGTCACCCGCGTCGGCGCTTGAGACCTACCGTCGCCTGCGCCGCGTCAACCCAGCGCCGTACGCCGCGTATCTGCACCATCTCGGCACGAGCGTGCTGAGCAGCTCCCCTGAGCGATTCGTCACCATCGACACCGACCGGCGGATCGAGACCCGACCGATCAAGGGCACGACCGTGCGGGTCGCAGATCCGGCGGCGGATGCGGCGGCTGCAGAGCTGCTGCGGACCGACGGCAAGTTCCTCGGCGAGAACCTGATGATCGTCGACCTCCTGCGCAACGACCTGTCGCGGGTGTGTGATGTCGGGACGGTGCAGGTCACCGATCTCATGCATGTGGAGAGCTACGCCACAGTGCACCAGTTGGTCAGCACCATCGAGGGACGTCTGCGCGCCGACGTGTCGACAGTCGATGCCCTGAAGACGATCTTCCCCGGCGGATCGATGACTGGCGCTCCGAAGGAGCGGACCATGCAGATCATCGCGGAGGTCGAGGCAGGACCCCGTGGCGTCTACGCCGGCGCGCTCGGCTGGGTCGACGCCGACGGCTCCGCCGACCTGGCCATCGTCATCCGCACCGTGGTCCACCACCGTGGGACGTACACCTTCGGCACCGGAGGCGGGCTCACAGTCCGCTCCGACCTGGCGGCGGAGTACGCCGAGGCGACCTGGAAGGCGGCGCGGCTGCTCCAGGCGCTCGGAGCCATCCCGCCCTGAGCCCCCCGCGCTGAGGGTCAGGTGTGCCGCGCTGAGGGGTCAGCCTGCGTCTGATCCGAGCGTCAGCTGCACGCTCATGGGATCTCCGGTGCCGACGCCTCGAGTGTTCGACGAGGTGACTGTGAGCGTGACGGTGTCGCCGGGGCGGTAGGACCGGATCGTCGCCACGAGAGAGCCGGAGTCGGAGATCACGTTGTCGTCGACGCGGTTGATGACCGTTCCCTCCTCGATGCCGGCCCGATCACCTGCTCCCCCGGGCTCGACCTGCTCGACCAGGGCGCCGTCGGGGAGGCCCACCTCGTCGGTTGCGTCGCCCACCGAGACCCCGATCAGCGCGTGCGTGGGGGTGTCGCCATGACGTAGCTGCTCGACGATGGGGAGCGCGTCGTCGACCGGGATCGCGAAACCGAGGCCGATCGACCCGCCTTGGTCGCCGTCGGCGCCGGGCACCGTCTTGATCGCGGAGTCGATGCCCACGACGTGCCCAGACAGGTCCACGAGGGGACCGCCGGAGTTACCCGGGTTGATCGCGGCGTCGGTCTGGACGGCGGGAAAGACCGTCGCGGGGTCGTTCGCCGTCTCACCCCGGGTGGTGACCGGCCGGTCGAGCGCGCTGACGATTCCGGTCGTCACCGTGCTTTCGAGACCGAATGGCGCACCGACGGCGACGACCTGCTGTCCCACCTGGAGGTCGTCGGAGCTGCCCATCGTGGCGGGCTGGAGTCCGCTCACTCCGGACGCCTTGATCACTGCCAGGTCTGTCAGCGGGTCACGCCCGACGATCGTGGCGTCGGCGGACGTGCCGTCGTTGAAGCTGACGGCGATCTTGCCGCCGTCGGCGGCGAGCTCGACCACGTGGTTGTTGGTGAGGATCTCACCGTCGCTCGTCAAGATGATGCCGGAGCCGGAACCACTGGCGCGCTGACTCGTCGCGTAGATCTTCACCACCGAGGGGAGCGCGCTTGCGGCAGCCGCCTCTGTGGATCCGGCGGTGGCCGACAGCGCAGACG
>JACDHG010000107.1 GCA_013821195.1 Propionibacteriales bacterium | reverse complement strand
AACTCTGCGAACGACTCTGGTGCAGCCAGGGACCTAACGTCGAGCTTCGCGCCGGCTGCCGTCATGGCATCAACGATCCCCTCCACGGAGTCGACGCCGATCCAGTCGCGCCCGAAGTACACATGGTGGGCGGGAGCCCATGTGAGTTCATCGTCATGATGTGACCGGCACGGGACTTCGAGTCGACTCAGGTTGAAGAACGCCCGGTCTGACCCAAGGCGGCCCATCGGAAGCGGATGGTCCGACTTGGTGGTCTTGCCGGCGAGACGGCAGATGGTCGCCAGGGCCTCGATCGAGCGGTTCGCCTCCCGAAGTTCAGTGTCGGTACCGCCCGTACGCGTAAGACCGGGCAGCACGGCGGCGCGCATGACTTCCTCGAACCGAAACTCTTTGATCCCGAAGAGCGCGTCCCACGCCTTCATGCGGTCTTCGAGTACGGAGCGCTGCTCGGACCGGCCGAGGTTTCCCCAGCACACGGCATGCGCCAGGAATCGGATTCGCCGCAGTGGGAGTTCCTCTGCGGAGGAGGCCGGCGGGTAGAACGCGCTTTCCTCGCTGAGTGCGATGCGGCGAACGGTTCCGTCCTCATTCTCGCCGATGGGGAAGACCTGCTCTGCAGGTGCGATCTCCTCGAGCTCTTGCCGTTCGTCCGCGCCTGCCCGCTCCCACATGAGTGTGCAAACGTCTAGCACGGGGTCAATGCGATACCGAGAGTCAGGTCCAGTGCGCAGTGCCGCCTTGGATGGGTCTGCGTGACGGGCGAGTGCCTGAAGTGTCTCAGCCGACGTGAGTGCGGTTGCTCCATAGTCGGCGCACACCGCTGTTAGTTCGCCGTCGCAGAACTCCGGATCCGGGAATCGCCTTCCCTCGACTTGGGTGTCGGTTGCGAGCAACTGAGCGAAGTCAGGTCCCGCATCGCCTAGTAGTGGTGACGGCAGAACCACGTCCCCGAGGGTGAGTTTCTCGCCGTTGGCTGGAATGAGTGGCGTTGAGGAGAGCCTTGCTGCGAGTGCCTCGCTCAGCAGGCTGGCCGCAGCGCCAGACTCCCCGCCGACTCGATCAAGCACGCGTAGGACGTAGGGCAAGCCGCCCTGGTCGAGCAGATGGGGCAAGAGCAGTTGAACGAAGGTCTCGGCAGCCTGGCGTACGAGGTATCCGTTGTAGTTGTCCGTGGAGTCGGCAACCTGCACGTGCTGTCGCGACAGGTCGGTTGTGAAGGCCCCGTTGACCAGGAGCGAGCATCCAGAAGCTTCCTGTGTCGGCAAGAAGACGTGGAAACACCGGTTTGGAGGATCAACGCGCGGATCATCAGCGTCTCGTACTGCTACCGAGACCTCTGTGACGTCGACCCCGTCCCATGCAGGTCCGGATAGACCATCTCGGTGACTACCGATGTGGACCTCGTCATTGTGGGCGACCCAGTACCGGTCACCTTCTCCGTCCTTGTTGACGAGGTCGACTCGATAGAGGCCGGTCTGGTCAAGGCCATTGCATCGCTCAGCTCCGGCTCCGGACACTCGGTGGCGCTCAAGCAGCCACTGGCGATCCGCATGTTCCGCTGAAGTGTCGACCTCGATGACCACCTCTTCTAGGTTCTTCAGGAAGAGAACGCTTGTCATCGGCAGCGTCAGCAACTGACGCGCGAGAGCTGTGAGCTGTTCCTTCGTGATTCCCTGGTGAAACGGGAATCGGAATGCCGTACGGAAGCCAGCCGACTGGAGATCGCGCCACGTCGTGTGCTCATGATCAATGGGCGACGGGAATCGCATCGCGGGAACGCCGCTCACCTGGCCCCGGTCGAGCCCGCTCCAGAGCTCCGAGACCTGGCTGAGAGCCGTCTCCTTTCCCAGGCGGAAGGCCACCGTCTCGGAGTACGCCTCCGGGGCATCGGTGATCTCCAAGACAGACTTGAATCCCAAACCCTTGTGACCGATGCTTGCCCGTTTCGGGCCGGAGGACACAGCCTTGGAGCTGGCGCCTAGCCCGCACAGTCCACGGACATCGGCTTCTGTGAAAGCGCGGCCCGTGTTGGCAACCCAGAGTTCATGGTCTGTGAGTTTGAAGAGGACCCGGTCATCGCTGGCCGCGATTCCCGCAAGGGAGTCGTCGGCGTTCTGGAGCAACTCGTAGACAAGTCGGCCGCGATAGTCGTGAGCGACCTGAGACTCCTGGCTGACGTCCTCCTGAAGTCGACCTAGGGACTCGCGGTAGACCGCCAAATTCTCGCGACAGATCCTCTCCAGGACGTCGTGGGGCGTTGGGGTCTGCGCGGTCACGGTATCCATTTCAGCGCATGGGTCCGACACTCGCTCGGTTACCGTCGTTGTAGCGCCTTCTCGACCTCGGTCCGAGCCTCGTGGAGTTGCTCGGCCTCCTTGCGGTCGGTCCAAGGGCGCAGGTCGGTGACGAGTGGCGGCGCGCTTCGCAGCAGCACGAGAGCTGTGCCGAAGGGCAGGGTTCGGATGACCTCGGGCGGCATCACCGGCACACGCCGGACCGAGCGCTGTAGCGATCGTGAGCCGTACTCGCCGACCGAGACGGTGTCGGTCCTCTCGTCGCGCTCACCGATCAGGGCCGAGAGGTCTTGAAGGTCCCGCGCCGCCGACGTGCCGCCGAGGATGACCTTGGCGATGCTCGCGTCCCAGATCGCGCCGGCCGCGTGGTCGCCCCACTTGTCTCGCGCCTGCGACAAGGACTGAAGGACGGGCATGGTGGTGATTCCGGTGCCGCCGCCTTCTGCCATGAGAACTGGCAGGGACGGCAGCGGTGAGAGGTTGCCGATCTCGTCGAGTGCCAGCAGCAGTGGCGGGTCGAGCCGTGCGCCCGGCGACGCTGCGGCCAGGTGCCGGGCGGTCTCGGCGAGATCTTCGATGAACGCCGCGACGAGCGACCACGAAGCGCCGGCCCCTGCGCCTGTGGCGAGCAGGTAGAGGGTGCCGTTGTTGGTGAGGAACTCGACTGGGTCGAAATACTCGCCCGGCTTTGGTGAGACGGCGTCGAGAACGCGCGGGTCGGCCAGGCATGAGAGGGCGAGGGAGACACCCATCCAGATCGAGTCGCGGGTGCGTGGGTCGGAGTGGATCATCGACTCCAGGGAGTCAGCCCAGCCGGGTGCTGCCTTCGGGTTGCTCGCCAAGATCGCTACCGCGTCAGCGGCGGCCGAGGGTGAGAGCGTCCAACCGAACAACTCGCGTGGTGACCTGTTGTCCAGCGCCGCCGCGTGAAGGAGGGCTTGCAACGCGGTGCGGGTCTTGCCTTCCCAGAAGCCACCTGACTCCACGCCCCCGGTAGACAACCCGGTGGCTGAGGCGAGCCCGGTCGCGCGGATCATCGCGGTGAGTGGGTCTTCGCATCCACGCACGGGCGACCAGCGCAGCCCGGCGGGTAGACCCTCAGCCAACCGCTGCGGATCAAACACCGCAACAGGGCCGCGCTCCTGCCGGGCCATGAGTGTGGCGGCGATGTTGTCG
The DNA here is from genome assembly GCA_013821195.1 of Propionibacteriales bacterium. Classification (GTDB taxonomy): domain Bacteria; phylum Actinomycetota; class Actinomycetes; order Propionibacteriales; family Nocardioidaceae; genus JACDHG01. The sequence continues at coordinate 5,132 of JACDHG010000107.1, read as the reverse complement.
GGTCGGGTGGCAGTGGTGATGACAGCACCTGGTGCATCGAGGATCGCGTTGATGACAACGTGCAGTCCTTTGCCCGACCGTGGCGGGCCGAGCAGCAGGATCGAGTCCTCCACCGACGCCCACACGCCGTGGCCACGGGAGCGACCGAGCAGGTAACCGATGTCTGACGGCTCAGGGTGTTCGAGGGACGGCCGCAAGGTTTGACCCCTCGCTCGCAGCGCCTTCTCTGAGGCGACCGCTCGTACATCGCGCCCTGTGGCGACACCGGCGAGACGACGAGGGTCGTGCGTCGTCTGGTGCCTGATCGAGCCGATGCGTCGCCACAACACGAGAGCGCTGGCGGCAACCGCCGCGACCATCACGGTGAGCGCGAGCCAGTAGACCCACGCTGCCACACCGTCCGCGCCGAGTGCGCGGGCTGGGTTGCCAGGGTCGGTGAGCACTCGAAAGCCTGCCTCCCAGCCACCGCTCGGTTGCGAGGCACCTGACAACCATGCAGCCACAGATCCGGCGAGCCGCAGGATCGCGGCAATGACGCCGACTGCGGCGATGAGCACGAGGCCAAGGTTGACCAGGTCGTCGTCGACTCCCTGTCCGCGAGGGTTCACGCGGCACCGCCGCTGACCATGACGGTGCCGGACTCCTGGCCCATGAACACCACCAGTCCGGGGTGTGCTTCTAGCAACGCCGGAGGCAGACGCAGCCGTGCGGTTCCGTCGGTGCTGGCGACCTGATGGGCGACGACGACGGCAACAGCCACTTCCTCGTTGGGCAAAAACCCATCGCCGGACAACTCACCGGCCGACGTCGCCGCTTCGCGCATGGGCCTGACCATCCGCAGCTTCGGGCGCTCGGGCGTCACGATGTCGGTGAAGGTGGACTTGTCTGCCTCGCGGACCTCGACGCGAACCGCCGTTCCGAGGTCGGCGGCGATGTCGTCGAGCACGCGCTTGAGGTCGTCGCGTGTCAGCGACCCCTCGGCGGAGTAGGGCTCGCGGTCGAGGGTGACGGTCACGAATCCCTTCGTGTCGACGTCGACCTCGACCAGCGGCATCACGACCGGAACGCGAATCGTCTGGCGGTCGTCTCGCCGATAGGGAGCGGCGGTGTTGATCATGCTCATAGTCCGACCGTTTCCACTTGGCGCTGCGCGACGGTCTGCACAGGGAGCGCCCCGCGACCGGCGGCAAGTGCCTCGCGGTCGAGCCCGGGCGGGGTGCCGTCGCCGACCTGTGGGGTGTCGAGCTTGTCGAGGATGGTCACCGCAGCACCTCGTACACGTTCGGCGGTGGACTGAACGACCTCGACGGGCGTCTTGCCCGGCACGCTGGACGCCCAAGAGGCGACGTACGGGATCGTGTAGTCATCGGTCGCCAGGCCGTGTGCGGCACCAACCATCAGCGCCACCGACTCGGCCTCAACCTCAGCGATGCCCCGGTGGAGCACAGCGTCCTCGTTGTCAGGACCGTGGAGCATCACGTGGCCCAGCTCGTGCGCGAGCGTCTTGACCTGAGCGGCGTCGTCCATGTCCATCCGCACAGACACCTCGCGGGTCATGTAGTCCGTCAGCCCATTCGCTCCGCCGATCGACTGCGCGTTGGAGACCAGTCGCAGCTCGAAGCCATGCGCGGTGATCTGATCGGCCAGCCCGTCCCACAACCCCTCTGGTGCCAGACCCTGCAAGAGCCTCGGCCGCGGGGTCTCAGGGATCGGCTCGCCGTCGGTCTGGGAGATGTCCCAGACGTGTGCGGGCTTGAGCCCGACCAGCTTCGAGCGGACGGCCTCACCGAAGCCGGGCTTCTCACCGCGGCCGAGGCGTCGCCACGAGTCCGGATCGGCGGAGTTGGAGGACGCGAACCGAGCGGTGACCGGCGCGAGGATTGCGTACCCGGACTGGCCCTTCATCACGGCGCGGTTGAGGCTGAGCCACTGCCTGAACCCGGCGACGTACGTCGGCATCGGCTCCGACACGCGACCTTGCTGGAACGCGGCGTAGTGCTGGACGTAGATCAGCATCGTGTTGTTGAACGAGCGCGAACGGAACCTCGCGGCGAACTCCAACGCACGCTTCCAGTCGTCACCGGTCACGAGCGCGCCGACCGACTGGGTGAGCTTCTTCTGTAGCGCCTCGAGCTTCTCCTCGCGTGCCGCGAGGTCTCGGGTCTGGACTCTCATCGGATGCTTCCTATCTCTTCGGACGACAGGTGTGCGCCGGGGACCACGCCGTTCATGCGACCCGTGGTGTCGAAGAGACTCGTCCGCTGCCGCGAACTCCCTTACGCGGAGTTGAACCGTTCGCTTACGGATCACGTCCTCCGACTTCGAGGAGGCGAGGGTGCCGAAGGGATCCTGTACGGCCCGGACGAACGGAGGCGCATTCTGAAGGTCGGCCCTGAGGTTGCCGACCAAGTAGAGCCAGAAACGATGCCGCACGGTGCCGCCGGCTGTCTTCCACTCATTCCAGCTCATCGCTTGGACCTGTGCGTCGACTCCCGAGGACTTGAGCTCGATCATGCGGTCGATCTCAGTTCCGTCGATGGTGAGTATGTCGAAGCCGGGATAGAGGTCACTGATGCCCTGGTCTTGGAGAGCCTCAAACACAGCCTTCACCGCAGCCGATTGCGCCATGGCTTCTTTGATCATGCCGGGTGAGCTCACATCGACGATGAGGACTTCGGCGCCTGGCGTCGGCTCGTCACTGGGAAGGACGGCAGTCGAACGTCCTGGGAAGCGTCGCTGCTCGAACGCGAACGTGATGCGCATGCCGAGTCGATCGAGCTCCCCGAGGTCGGTGCCCTGCGCTGCTCGGGGTGCGCCTCGTGAACCGCTGGTCGTCTCGCCGTTGAGAGTTGAGCCATCCGAAGGTGCCTTGCCTCCGGTGGACGCCTTGGGAGTCGCTCCTTTGATTCGGAGGACCTCGCCGTCAATGAGAAGGTCCTCAAAAACGTGGAGCGGGACACGAGGCGCGGCTTGAGCCGCTCCTGGGGGAGTTGGCGCCCGTTCGCCAGCGTCGGCCTCAGTGGATTCTCCGTCGGACTGGAGCGCGGGATTCTCGTCGCTTGCGCTGCTTCCGTCGCCTGCCTCCGAATCGTTCTCGCCACTGGCGAGTTCCTCGGTGACCTCCAGCCATCTTTCTGAAGCTCCAGCAAGGTCGAGCAGTTGTCGACGCATTCCCGGGCTAGCGTTGATGAAAGAGAGGAACGTTTCGACGGTGTTGACCTCCAGCGATTCGGCTAGCGCCATCGCCAGTGCCTGTGCGTCCTCTGCAACGGGTGGCCATGCGGGGCCGGTCCAGACGATGAAGCCTTGGAACTCGCCATCGCCGGTTCGCCGCACGTGGTAGGCCCGCTGGGGGATGCTCCCGAGATCCTCGTTTCGGAATGCGCAACTCATTGCCAGCGATTCGACGGGCTCGACCCGTTGGGCGAACTCGGCGAGCACACGTTTGTCTCGAGAACTCCGATCTGCACGGTCTGCACTGAGACGCGCGAGGAGTGGCGGCAGGAGATCCTGCAGGCCTTCTCGGAAGACGTTCAAGTGGGCGTCGTCGAGTACGGCTTCGCCCGGATGGACGCTCCACTCGAGGGCACTTTCTAGGAGTGGTGCGCCAAAGAGCTCGCGTAGGGGACGGTCGGCTCCAGGTTCTGCCTCTAGTACGAACAGGGGAACTCGGTCCTGCACCCCACTTCGTTCCCGGCTTCCAGACACCGATGCATAGAGGATGTCCTTAGCGGGCAGGAACGTGATTCCTGCGGCAGTCCGAGCGGCCAGCGGCGAGTCAGCGAGTGGCTTCTCATCGATGGATCTGGTGCCCGCGAGCAGCTCGAACAGTTCGCGATAGATGGGCCTGAGTTCCCGACGGGCAACCTGTTCGCTCACGCCGTCGGCGTAGATCTGAGACAGCCGTACGCAGAGGTCGCGCGCGTCATCGATCGTGAACGCTGCTGGCGTCAGTTCGCCGCGAACCTGGAGACTCAGGTTGTCGTTCCGCGAGTCGTCCCAAGGGGACGCTTGAGGTGGAGCGGCTTCAAGGCGAGGTCAACCGCGAGAAGGCCGCAGCGGCAACGGCGGAGTGGGCAAGCGACCCTGCAACCGTTGCTGAGATTTACCACGCGGGGTTCAACGCCGACGAACAGGACGGGGGGCTGGCTTTCGCCTGCGATCGAGGGTTAGTCATCTTCGCGTTCGACGGAGGCACTAGCTGGTCGATCGACCCAGGTGGCTACCGCCAGCGGGCTCAGGGAATCGAGGCGTTTTGGCGCGAGAACCAGCACCGAAACCGGTCTATCGCGCTAGACGATCTCAATGAGTGGCACCGTGCTGCCGTGGCAACATTGGTCGCCGGGCTCGACAGCGTCGGCCAACTGCCCGAGCTGGCCCGGGTCGGCATCACCAATATCGCGCGAGCGGACTACATCTACGTCTGCTTACGTCGTCATGCTCGCAGCCAAACACAGGAAGACTCGCTGAGGGCGTTGGCCGCGAACGACTGGATCATGGAGATGGATGGGGACGGCGACACCGCCCACCCATGCCCGATCTGCGGCCGACCCGCTATCGGCCGGGCCTGGCAGTACAACACCATCTGCGACGAGTGCTACTCGAAGCCCGTCTGCAGGGAGGGTCACCGCGTTGATGGGTACAACACTTCGCTCGGAGGCGGCTTCGAGGCCGCGCACCTCGATGACAAGAGTGTGTGTGACCAAGTGACGCGGGACGGAGCGGTCTGGATTGACGGCGTCGAGTGCCACATGGGGGAAGCCAAGTTCGGCGGTGTTTTCGTGGGCATCGCTCCCGCGCCGGAGTAGCTCGCACACCTGACTTGTGACAACGGTTGCCATCCGGGCACCGCCCCACGTCAGGAGCCAGACCATGACGATTCCCACCCAGATGAGCCTTCAGGGCTTCATCGCGACGGGACCGGAGCTCACCTTCACCGGGAAGGGACACGCGCGGTTTTACTGCCGCGTCGGAATCGAGCAGCATCGCAAGGAGGTCGACGGTTCCTTCACCAAGCTCGACCCGGTCTACTGCGACCTGGTGATGTTCGACCGCTCCGCCGAGCGCGCGTACCCGAGGTTCAAGCCGGGCGACCAGATCGTTGCCTCGGGCTACGTCCACGAGTACGAGCA
>JACDHG010000250.1 GCA_013821195.1 Propionibacteriales bacterium | reverse complement strand
GCGTTTGCGATGTAAACATCGCAAACCATCGGTCTGCATCGCAGGTTTGCGATGTAGACACGCCAACTGGACTGTTGACATCGCAAACCCCCGAGGGGCGATGCCGAGGGATGGCCGAGGGATGGGACCCTCAGAGGGACTTGACGGCGGAGAGCAGCTTGCTCATCGTGTCCTTCGCGTCGCCGAAGAGCAGCGTTGTCTTGGGGTCGAAGAGCAGCTCGTTCTCGATGCCGGCGAAGCCGGGACGCATCGAGCGCTTCATGAACACGACCTGCTTCGCCTCGTCGGCCGCCAGGATCGGCATCCCGTAGATCGGGGCCCCCGGCGTCGTCTTGGCGGCCGGGTTGACGACGTCGTTCGCCCCCACGACCAACACCACGTCGGTCTGCTTGAACTCCCCGTTGATGTCGCCCATCTCCTTGAGCTGCTCGTACGGCACCTGCGCCTCGGCGAGCAGCACGTTCATGTGGCCGGGCATCCGACCCGCGACCGGGTGGATCGCGTAGTCGACCTTGATGCCCTTGGCTGTCATCACATCGACGAGCTCGCGCAGGGTGTGCTGCGCCTGCGCCACCGCGAGGCCGTAGCCCGGCACGACGATGACCCGGTCGGCATACGCCAGCAGGATCGCGACGTCCGCGGGACCAGCCGACCGCACCGGGCGGTCGGACGCCTCACCGCCACCCAGGGTCGAGCCGCCCTTGAGCGCGCCGAACAGGATGTTGAACAGCGATCGCCCCATCGCGCTCGCCATCAGCTTCGTCAGAAGCGTCCCCGCTGCTCCGACGAGCGTGCCGGCGATCAGCAGCAGAGTGTTGCCGAGGATGTATCCGCCGGCCGCGACGGCCAGCCCGGTGAACGCGTTGAGCAACGAGATCACGATCGGTACGTCGGCACCGCCGACCGGCAGCACCAGCATCAGTCCGACGGCAAGGCCGACCACAGCGAGGGCGACACCGAGCCACATCCGCGGCTCGACGACGAGGAACACCGACACGGCGACAGCGGTCAACAGTCCGCCGCCGAACAGGACGGGAAGGCCGGGAAACATTATCGGCCGCGAGGTGATCAGACCCTGCAGCTTGGCGAATGTCACCAACGACCCCGAGAGGCTGACCGCTCCCACGATGACGGTGAATGCCGTGGCCACCAACGTGACGGTCGGTACGTCGTCCCGGGTCCCGACGGCGACGATGCCGTCGAGCTCGAGCAGCGCGACGAGTGCCGCCGCACCGCCACCGACTCCGTTGAAGAGCGCCACGAGCTGCGGCATCTGGGTCATCTGGACCCGCTGCGCGGCCACCACACCGAACAGGGACCCGACGGCGATTGCCCCCAGCATCAGCAGCTCGTGGTCCAGATCGCCGTACAGGAACACCGTCACGGTCGCGAGGATCGCGCCGGCCGCGCCGATGAGGTTGCCGTTCCGAGCTGTCTTCGGCGACGAGAGCCCCCTGAGGGCAAGGATGAAGCAGACGGCTGCGACGAGGTAGAACAGCTGTGCCGTCGTCTCGCTCATGCTCGCGGCTCCTTCTTGCGGGCGGTGAACATCTGCAGCATCCGGTCGGTGACGACGAATCCGCCGACCATGTTGACCGTGGCGAGGAATATCGCGACAAGTCCGACGACGAGAGCGCCGGTCGAGTCTGCGAGCCCTGTCACGATGACGGCGCCGACCAAGATGATGCCGTGGATCGCGTTGGCGCCTGACATCAAGGGTGTGTGCAGTGTCGAGGAGACCTTGGAGATGACCTCGATGCCGACGAAGACGCTCAGCACGAAGATCGTCAGCCAGATCAGGTCAGCTTCGCTCATTCGCGCTCCTCCAGGGCTTCGGCGGTGGGTCGATGCGTGACCTCACCCGCGTGCGTCACGCACGTACCCGCGACGATCTCGTCGTCGAAGTCGGGAGCGAAACCCTCGTCCCCGGTCATCAGCGTCACGATGTTGACGAGGTTCTGGGCGTACAGCTTGCTCGCGGGGCCGGGCATCTGGCTCGGCACGTTCGAGGCACCCCAGATCTGCGCTCCGCCCAGCTGGACCACGCTCCCCGGCACCGAGCCCTCCACGTTGCCGCCGGACTCGGCCGCCAGGTCGACGACCACCGAACCCGCCTTCATCGCCTCCACCATCGCTGCGGTGACGAGCTTCGGGGCCGGGCGACCGGGCACAGCGGCCGTGGTGATGAGGGCGTCCGCGGCGGCGATGTACGGCGCCAACAGGTCTCGCTGCCGCTCTGCTCGGTCCGTCGTCATCTCACGGGCGTAGCCACCCGCGCCCTCGAGGGTGTCGAGATCGAGCTCGATGGCGACGGCGCCCACCGAGCGGATCTCCTCGGCCGCGGCGGACCTGACGTCATACGCCTTGACCACGGCGCCGAGTCGCTTTGCGGTGGCGATCGCCTGCAACCCGGCGACGCCGGCCCCGAGGACGACCACCTCGGCCGGTGGCACCGTGCCGGCCGCCGTCATGTTGAGGGGGAAGAAGCGCCGGAGTCGCTGCGCAGCGACGATGGCACACCGGTAGCCGGCGACAAGCGCCTGTGAGCTCAGCGCGTCCATCGACTGAGCGCGCGAGATCCGGGGGACGAGCTCCATCGCGAAGGCGGTGACACCGAGGTCGCGCAGCTCGGCCACCACATCGAGTGACTGCAAGGTCGGGAGGAAGGAGAACGTCGCGGCGCCTTGCCTCAGGGCGCGCAACTGCTGGCTGGTGGGTGGTTGGACCGACAAGACGACGTCGGCGCTGTCGAGTGCAGCCGCGTCGAGGACTGCTCCCGCGGCCTCGTACTCCTCGTCGGCGTACTGCGCTGAAAGGCCCGCCCCTGGCTGGACCGCGACGTCATACCCCAGGGTGGTCAGCTTGTCGACGGACTCGGGCACCAGAGCGACCCGTGCCTCACCCGCGAGGCTCTCCTTGATGACTGCGACCAACACGTGCCGAACCTAGAGCACGCGGTGGCGCAGCGACACCACCAGGGTCGGGTGTCTCACAACGAAGCACCGCCTGACACGACGGCGGAGAGCAAGAAGGACCTGCCCGCAGCAACCACTCATGGTCCGGCGACCACCCGCCGTATGCCGACACACGTCGGAAGACGCACAACCCCAAGCCCGACCACCCGCCGTATGCCGACACACGTCGGAAGACGCACAACCCCAAGCCCGACCACCCGCCGTAATGCCGACCAGGTGGACCGACCCTCAGTAGAAGTACGGGTACGGTGCCCAGTCGGGGGCGCGCTTCTCTAGGAAGGCGTCGCGTCCCTCGGCGGCCTCA
>JACDHG010000106.1 GCA_013821195.1 Propionibacteriales bacterium | reverse complement strand
GAGGAAGTCCTTCCCGAGGGCGGCCCGGGCCACGCCGGTCGATGACGCGGCGACCGATGAGACTCCCTTGTCGCTGCCGTGGACTCCGATGACGAGCGCGTCGGCCTTGGTGCTGGCCGCGGCGGACTTGCTCAGGGTGATGGTGGGCACCGTAGGGGTTCCTTGTCGTCGTCGGCTGGTTGAGCGGGTGACTCTATCTCTTGGCGGGTGGTCTCCTTGTTATAGGTTCGCCTTTGATGGCTGACCAGAGCACCGCCGACCTGTCCACGTCGCCCTTGCACCAGCGACACGTGGACCTTGGCGCCAAGATGGTGGAGTTCGGCGGCTGGTCGATGCCGCTCGAGTACACCGGGTCGGTCAAGGAGCACCACGCCGTTCGTCGGGGCGTGGGGGTCTTCGACGTCAGCCATCTGGGCAAGGCGGTCGTCCGCGGGGTGGGCGCGGCGGCGTACGTGAACGCCTGTCTCACCAACGACCTCGCCAGGCTGGCACCAGGGCAGGCCCAGTACACACTGTGCTGCAACCCGGCCGGCGGAGTCGTCGACGACCTCATCGCCTACCTGCGCTCGGCCGACGAGGTGTTCTTGATCCCCAACGCGGCGAACGCCTCGTCCGTCGTACGCCTGCTCGCTGAGTCTGCTCCTGACGGAGTGCAGGTCGACGATCTCTCCCACGAGTACGCCGTCCTGGCGGTCCAGGGCAGAGCAAGCGACGAGACCCTCGGCGCCATGGGCTATCCGGTCGGCCACGACTACATGTCCTTCGTCGAGGTCGAGCACGCGGGAGCGCCGGTGGTCGTATGCCGGACCGGCTACACCGGCGAACGCGGCTACGAGCTCGTCGTACCCGACGGCGCCGCCACCACCGTATGGGACTCGCTCCTGACCGCCGGAGCGGCGCAGGGGATCGTGCCGGCGGGGCTGGGGGCGCGCGACACGTTGCGGACCGAGATGGGGTATCCACTGCACGGGCAGGACCTGTCTGCGACGATCACCCCCGTGCAGGCCCGGTTCGGCTGGGCGGTCGGCTGGAAGAAGAGCTCGTTCTGGGGCAGCGATGCCCTGCGCGCCGAGAAGGAAGCCGGCCCGTCTCGGCTCCTCCGTGGCATCGTCTCCGCCGGACGCGGAATCCCTCGCCCACACATGGCGGTGTCGGATGCCGCCGGAGTCAGGATCGGCGAGGTCACGTCAGGGACGTTCTCGCCGACGCGGCGGGCCGGTGTCGGCCTTGCGCTGCTCGACGCGTCTGCCTCCGACGGCGACCAGGTGTCCGTCGACGTACGGGGCCGCCGGGAGCCGTTCACGGTGACCAAGCCTCCGTTCGTCACACCCGGAGTCCGCGCGTCCTGAGCTCCACCAAGATCCGACGCTGAGAGGGTCAGGGCAGCGTGAGAGTCGGATCGTTCCCGCGGGACGGCGTGTCCTGGCGGCGTGGTCAGCCAGGGAGGAAGGAGAAGCGAACGGTCCGCTGGGTGTTGTCGGCGTTGAGGTCGACGAGGCACAAGCTCTGCCAGGTGCCGAGGGCCAGCGCGCCGTCGAGCACGGGGATGGTTGCGTACGGCGGCACGAGCGCGGGCGCCACGTGGGATCGCCCGTGGCCCTCGCTGCCGTGCCGGTGCCGCCACCGATCGTCAGCCGGGAGCAGGTCCGCGAGCGCCGCGAGGAGGTCGTCCTCGCTTCCGGCGCCCGTCTCTACGATGGCCAGACCAGCGGTTGCGTGCGGCACGAACACATGCAGTATGCCGTCACCTCTGCCGCGGGAGAAGTCCTCGGCGTCGGCGGTCAGGTCGAGAACGATATCGCGACGGCCGGTGTCGTAGCTGCGGGTCTCACTGTCCATGCACTTCATCTTGCCGGTTTCCCGGTGGACGTGCGTGCTCGCGTGCCTGGCTGACGACGACAGGGCGAGCGGTGGGGATCGGGTCAGGTGAAGTGGGCGCGACGGGCTGTCCGGCGCAGCGCCCCGAGCACCGGCTTGCCCGCAAGCACGACCGCGGTGGCCGTGAGGATGCCTCGGGGCACGTCCCACCCCAGGGACGTGGTGGCCCAGAAGACGGCGTAGCGGTGCAGGTTGGCGGCGACGGGGTCACCGGCGACGTACGTCACCTCGGGCGCGTAGGCGGCGAACGGCCAGAACCAGAGGTTGAGGAGCATGCCGTAGGCGAGCCCGGCCACGATGCTGTACGCCGCCAGGAGCGCGATCTCGCGACGGCCCCGCCACCGCGGAAGCATGCCCGCGAACAGGCCGACCCAGCCGGCGGCGAACATCTGGAACGGCAGCCAGGGCCCGACGCCACCGGTGATCATCGCCCCGGAGAACAAGGTCAGGGCGCCGAGGACGAACCCGAAGCCACGTCCGAACACGCGGGCACCGAGCACGATGACGATGAAGCTCGGCTCCAGCCCGGCGGCGCCGGGGCCGAGCGCACGCAGCGCCGCACCGATCGCGGCAAGCATGCCGAGCATCGCGACGGCCTTCGCGTCCATGCCTCCCGACGACAGCTCGGCGACGACGACCGCGGCCAGCAGGGGCAGCAGTATGACGAAGAACCACGGCGCGTCACCGCCGTGCGACGTGTCGAGCGCCGCGCCGGGACTGACCACGAACGGCCAGGCGTACGCCACCAGACCAACGGCAGACACGATGGCGAGCACTGCCGCGGAGCGAGTCCGCAGTCGCAGCAGCGGAGGTAGCTCTCTGGTGGGGGGCGCCGCGGTCGTCACGGCGTCCTCCCGACAGGTGCAGCGGTCGGCACGCCTTCTCCCGTCACGAGCGGCAACGCCGTCACGGAGTCCTCCCGACACGTGCGGCCAGCCGTCATGACGCCGACCTGGACGCGAGCGCCGCGACGACGTCCGGCACGGTGAGCCAGGCCGCCGGCGCCAGGATCTTGGCGACCTGCGGAGCGAACGCAGGAGACGTAGCCAAGATGTCGGGCGTCGGCCCGTCTGCCACGATCTCACCCTCGGCCATCACCACGACCCGGGATGCCACCTCGGCGACGAGCTCCACGTCGTGGGTGGCGAGCGCTACACCGTGGCCCGATGCGACCAGGCGCCGGAGCACCTCGACGAGTCGGCGCTTGGCGCCGTAGTCGAGCCCTCGGGTGGGCTCGTCGAGCAGCAGCAGTGGAGGAGCAGCCGTCATGACGATGCACAGTGCGAGGATCAGCCGCTGTCCCTCGGACAGGTCGCCCGGGTGGGAGCTTTTCGAGATGTCGGGGGCCAGCTCGGCCAGCAGGCCCGCTGCCGTACCGGGGCTGACGTGGGTATCGGCGTCTGCGAGGACGCACTCGCTGCCGACCGAGTCGGCATACAGGATGTCACTGGGATTCTGCGGCACGAGGCCGACGGCTGCGATCAGCTGCGACGCCCGGCTGCGTGCAGGGTCGAGCTCACCGGCCCTGACGGTGCCACTGGACGGCTTGACCAGCCCGACCATCGCCTTCAAGAGGGTGGACTTGCCGGCGCCGTTGCGTCCCATCACGGCGACGATCTCGCCGGCGTCCAGCCGCCAGGTCATGTCTCGGAGTGCGGGCGTGGCCCCGTAGGTGACAACGAGCCCCCGGATGCTGGCGAGCTCGCGACCGGCGGCTGCGAGTGGAGCATGGCTGGGCGCCACGCATCCAGCGAGCGCGTCCCGCAGCCCGGCCGCGCGGCGGCGCGCGTCCCGCACCGACAACGGCAGCGGGGACCAGCCGGCGGCTCGGCCCAGCTCGACGACAGGCGGGGCAAGGGCTGAGTCACGCATGAGGTCGGCCGGTGAGCCCAGCCGCACTCGTCGTCCGCCTCCGGGCACGAGCAGCATCTGGTCGGCATACTGCACCACCCGCTCCAGCCGGTGCTCAGCGAGTATGACGGTGAGCCCGAGGTCGTGCACGAGCCGTTGCATGGTGGCGAGGACCTCCTCGGCGGCCAGGGGGTCGAGCGCGCTGGTCGGCTCGTCGAGCACGAGGATGCGCGGATGAGTCGTCAGGACCGACCCGATGGCCACCCGTTGCTGCTGGCCACCGCTGAGGGTGGCCAGCGGCCGGTGCCGGACGTCGGCCAGGCCGAGCAGGTCGAGCGTCTCCTCCACCCGCTTGCGCATGGTCGGCGGCGAGATGCCGAGCGACTCCATGCCGTACGCGAGCTCGTCCTCGACGGAGTCGCTGACGAAGCCGGCCACCGGGTCCTGCCCGACGTAGCCGACGACGTCGACGAGGTCGCGGGGGTGGTGGGTGCGCGTGGAGCGTCCGTCGACCACCGCCTGACCCGCCATCGTGCCGCCGGTGAAGTGGGGGACGAGGCCGTTGATGCACTTGAGCAGGGTCGACTTGCCTGACCCGGTCGGGCCGGCCACCAGGCACAGCTCCCCCTCGGGCAGCACGAAGCTGACAGTGTCGAGAGTCGGTGCAGGCGCGTCGTCGTACGTCACGCTCACCCGGTCGAAGACGATCATGTCGCCACCTCCTCGCCAGCAGCGGTCGCCGGCTCGGCGTTCACGGCGCTGGCTGCTCGACGGTCGGGCGGAGGTGGCGCGAGGACGGCAGGGAGGGCGCCGAGCAGGGCTCCGACGAGCGCTAGCACCGTCACCTGAGGGATGTCGAGCGGGTACGGCGGCACCGCAGCCGCGGGGTCACGGGAGGCGACGACGAAGAACGCCACGGCGCAGCCGATCCCGGAGGCGACCACCAGCCACTCGGGCAGCGCCCACGGGTCGGGACGGTAGCGGGTCCGTCTGGTCCGGCGGCCACCCACGACGAGTCCGGCTGCAGCCCCGAGACAGCCCGCGCCGAGCATGGGAAGCCCGAGCCAGCCGCTGACACTTGCGTCGAGCAGGCCGTACAACCCGACCGCCACCCCGAGGACCCCACCGAAGACCAGACCGGCCGTCAGCCGCCGAGCACCGACCGCCTCCTCGGTGGTCCGGCCGTAGCCGCGGCTGTCCATCGCCGCCGCGAGCTCCACGGACCGCCCGAGTGCGCCCTCGAGCACCGGCATCGCGGTACGGCGCATGCCCCCGAGGCGTCCGCCGTCATACCCTCGAAGCCGCTGTGCGGAACGGACGCGGACGGCGTCGGCGACCAGTTGGGGGGCGAACGTCAAGGCGACGACGGCGGCGACGCCGACCTCGTAGAGCGCGCCGGGCACCGAACGCAGCAGCCGCTGGGCGCTGGCCAGCGCGTTGGCGGCACCGACACAGCAGATGATGGTGGCGAGCTGGAGCCCTTGGGAGAACGCGATCAGCACCGCCTCCCAGGTGATGAGGCCGCCGAGCTTGAGACCGGCCGCCCAGGCAGGGAGCGGGATCTGGGGCAGGTCGACGATGACGTGGATGCCTTGGGACTGGCTCGACAGCACCGCCTGCAAGACGATGCGGACGGCGATGATGATGAGACCGAGCTTGAGGAACGCCCCGTAGGCATAGGCCCAGGGCGCTCGCGAGCGCCGCGCCATCACCACGAAGCCGGCCATCGCCAGGATGAGCAGACAGAGGATCGGGTTCGTGGTGCGACTCGCGGCGGCACCCAGCGCGATCGCCCACAGCCACCACGCGCCCGGGTGCAGGGGGCGAGCGTAGCCGGGGGAGTCGACAGTCCGCATCGGACGCATGAGGGGCGGATCAGCCCCTGCGACGGCTCACGACGAGGCCACCGACAGCGAGGGCAAGGATTGCTGCGACCGCCAACGCGATGGTCCAGGTGCCGGTGGAGGAGCTGTCGTCCGCTGCCTCGTCGGTGGTGGTGCCGTCCGGCTCAGCCGGGTCGTCGCCCGGCTGGGCCCCGTTGCCTGGCGTCGCCGTCTCCTCCTCACCTGGCAGGACGAGCGCGACCTTCTCGTCCGCGGGAGGCGCCGCGACATCGCTCAGCTGCTCACCGCACCCCGACGAGGGGTACTCGTTGATCCCGCAGATGAAACCGCTGTCGTCGGTGCGCACAGGCGCGACGGTCTGGAGCGCCTGCTGCACGGTGAAGTCCTCCTGAGCGGTCGCGCAGACGCCACGAGGCGCGGGTGCGTTGTCACCGTCTGGAGCGTCGGTCTGTGTCCCGTAGTCGAGCACGAAAGCGATCCGCTTCTCGCCGTCACGGGCCTGCTCGCTGCCGCAGATCGCGTCGAAGTCGCCGTCCGCCCGCGGCGGCCGCGAGTCGGTGCCGACGACGAGCGCCCAGCGGAAGCCGTAGACGTCGCCGTCCTTCGGCAGGCTCTTGGGGTCGTTGGCGCCGACCTCGCTGTAGGGCCATGACGACGTCTTCGTGTCCCACGTGTAGTAACCCCAGTAGGTGAAGCCCTTGGCGAGCGCGTTCTCTGCGCCGGCCGAGGCGAGGACGCCCGACCCCACGAATGCGAACATCGTGGTGAGCAGGATGGCGAGCGCGCGGCGAGTGAGGGCCATCGAAGGGCCTTTCGACGGGGGTCCGCAGACATCCCCGGACCACCTGGTCCGCTGTGCGCGGGCCTGACCGGTCCGGCTCCGTCCCGCAAACCACGGCGGACTGGTGGAGCCGCAGCCCGGGCGGGTGTTCCGGCTCGCGCGGCCGATGATCTCGTCGCGCTTCACGGTTGCGGGTCAGCGCCGGAGTCTCACCGGCTTTCCCCATCTGGGCCAACGGCGAGACGGTGTCACGGCGAGGAGGTGAAAGTCAAAGGGAGCATTTGCGCATCGCCGTAGCGGTGGCACGGTCGCCGACCGTGTCAGGCGCAGGCGGCGCCGACTCTCGCCACCGCATAGGCTCGGTCCCTTGGCATTGACGGGACCGGGAAGGTGGTGACCTGATGCAGCCTCGCTCGACTCGTACGCCGTTGCTCGGCCCTCCGGACAACATGAAGGAGTACCCGATGGCGTGGACCTGGCGGATCGAGACAGGTGGCGGTGAGCCTGTGACGCTCGAGTCCGACGTCCCGGAGTTCCCCTCCCAGAGCGACGCCGAGTCATGGCTCGGTGAGGTGTGGCGCGACCTGGCCGATACCGGCGCCGGGCAGGCAACCTTGGTGGAGGATGACCGCGAGGTCTACGGTCCGATGTCACTGTCGGCCGAGTAGTCCCTTCCCAGCTCCGGCGGGGAGGATCCCACTTTCACATTGCTCGACGAGCCACTCGAGAGTCGAATCTTCGCGGGACGCTAGCGGGAGTTTCCGGGGTAGTTGGATCGTGAGCATGGTCGGCTGACCCCGACAGGGGCCGGAAACTGGCTGTGGCCTGCAGGTATTCGCGTGTTGGTGGTGGACTTTGCTGGTCCGGAAGTGTATTACCCATATATGTCTTCGATCGTGGGTAAGAAGCGTGGGAACCAGACCTACTACTACCTGGTGGAGTCCGCCCGGGTCGATGGCAAGCCCCGGATTGTCGACCAGCAGTACCTGGGCAGTGCCGAGGAGCTGGTGGCCCGACTGACGGATGCCCCAGCGGGGAGCCCGGAGCGCACCCAGCACAAGAAGTTCGGCGACCTGGCCGCGGTCTGGGGTGTCTTGGGGCGGCTCGGCGTCGTCGAGGCCATCGATGCGGTCTGCGGCTCACGCCGAGCCGATGCCGGCGCGTCGGTCGGGACCTACCTGGCGCTGGCGACCTTGAACCGGGTCGTCGCGCCGTGCTCCAAACTGGGCTTCAGTGACTGGTGGGCAACCACCGCTGGGCCGCGGTTCACGAAAGTCTCCGTCCCAGCCACAGACCATCGCCGGTTCTGGGACGCCATGGACGCCCTGGACACCACCAAGCTCGCCGCTGCCGAACGTGCCATCAGCACCGCGATGGTCACCGAGTACGGCCTGGACCTGTCCGCGCTGGCGTTGGACATGACGAACTTCGCGACCTTCATCGACACCGCCAACGACAAGGCCCCGATCGCCCAACGCGGCCACGCCAAGCAGAAACGCAACGACCTGCGCCTGGTCGGGCTCGGCCTGGTGGTGACCCGCGACGGCGCTGTCCCGATCTTGAGCCATGCCTATGCCGGGAACCGTCCCGACGTCACCCAGTTCAGCACCGTCCTCGACGAGTTGACCAGCCGCTACCGCGCTCTACTCGATTACCCCGACGACGAGGCCGGAACTGGCGCGGGCGGTGCGGAATGGCAGGCACCCACGGTGGTGTTCGACGCCGGCCAGAACAGCGCCGACAACTTCACCCACCTCACCGACAGCGGACTGCACTTCGTCGGCTCACTGCCCCCGAGCGACTTCCCTGAACTGCTTGCCGTGACGGCCCGCCGACGCCGCCCTGTGGACCCCGACCGCTTCCCCGGCCTGAGCGCCTACGACACCCGCGCGCTGGTGTTCGGGACCGACCGCAGGGTCGTCCTGACGCACTCACCGAACCTGCACGCCAAGCAGTCCCGCGGCTTCGACCAGACCCTCGCCAAGACCCTGCGGGCCCTGACCGAACTCGCCGACACGCTCGCCCGCGGGAAGACCCGCCGCGACCGCCCCACCGTGCTCGCCAACATCGCCGCGATCACCCGGCCCCGCTGGGTAAACCGCGTCCTGAGCACCGACCTGACCGGCCATGACCCCACCGACTTGCGACTGACCTGGCAGATCAACAACACCGCCCGCAAAGCCCTGGAAACCGAACTGTTCGGCAAACGCCTCCTCGTCACCGACCACGACGACTGGACGGTCAGTGACGTCGTCGTCGGCTACCGCTCCCAAAACGACGTCGAGTCCGGGTTCCGGCAACTCAAAG
>JACDHG010000105.1 GCA_013821195.1 Propionibacteriales bacterium | reverse complement strand
GCGGATCGAGCTGCGCTATGTCGACGTGAGGGCGGGACGCCGGCTCCAGGTGACGTCGTACGACGAGACACAGTCACACACCCGCAACGTGGACGTCGGTTCCGCGGCTGCCACTGTCGTCGACGAGCTGCTCGCGCAGCCCTTCAGCCATTGGCATGTGGACGGTCGCGACGAGACGGTGCAACTGCGCTTCACCAAGAGGGGGCGCGCTCTCTTGCACCGGGCAGCGAAGTGCGAGCCGGTCGAGGTCGACCACGCGCACGACCGGGTGAAACGCCGCCGCCTCGACGAGTCCGACCCGCTGTTCGCCGCGCTCGGTATGACGACCGCCGATGGCTCCATCAAGCCCAGTCGGAGGTCGAAGTTCCGCCAGGTGCAGGATCTGCTCAACGTCCTCGACCCGGTGGTCGCCGACGCCGTCGCACGGGGGCCGGGGGCTGCAATGTCGAGCGGGCGGCCCCTGCGCGTCGTCGACCTCGGCTGTGGCAACGCCTACCTGACCTTCGCGGCGTTCCGTTACCTGACCGAGGTCAAGCAGGTGCCGACGCGGGTCACGGGCGTCGACGTGTCGGCAACGGCGAGGGCGCACAACGACGACGTCGCGGCGAAGCTGGCCGTCTCCGGGCGGATCGACTTCGTCGCCGGCACGATCGTTGATGTCGAGCTGCCGGAGCATCCCGATCTCGTGCTGGCTCTGCACGCGTGCGACACCGCGACCGACGACGCGCTCGCGCGGGCAGTGCGGTGGAAGGCCCCGGTCATCATCGCCGCTCCCTGCTGTCATCACGACATCCAAAGGCAGCTCGCCGCGAACCCGCCGCGAGACCCTCACCGTCTCATCACCCGGCACGGCATCTTGAGTGAGCGTCTTGCCGACGTGCTGACAGATGCCTTCCGCGCCGCCGTGCTCAGACTGGCGGGGTATCGCGTCGAGGTCATGGAGTTCGTTGACTCGCGGCACACGCCGCGCAACGCGCTCATCCGCGCCGTACGCACTGGCGCACCGGCGGAGCGGGCGGTGATCGACGACTACCACGCGCTGTGCCGCCAGTGGCGGGTCCGTCCCGTGCTCGCCCAACAACTCGTCGACATCCACCCGGTCCTGAGGGCGGAGGCGTGAACAACCCCGCGACGTGGTCGCGCCTGGCCGCGCCCGCCGTGCTTGCCCTGATGTTTGCCACCGCGGGAGCGGGAGCCGTGTCGGGCCCGGCGGCATACGCCGATGATGACGGGCAGCGACACCGAGTGTTCCGCATCAACAGCATGGAGATCACGGAGTCGAGCTCGCTGTTCGTCAGCACCGCACACCCGGGGCTCGTCTACACGACCAACGACTCCGGGGACACGCCAACGATCTACGTGCTGGACGCCGACAACGGGGCGCTCGTCGGGCGGACGACGCTGTCAGGCGTCGACGCAGTGGACGTCGAGGCGCTCGCCGGTGGCACGGATGGCCTGCTGGTGATGGCTGACATTGGGGACAACGACTCTGTTCGAGACAGCGTCAGCGTCTACCGGCTGCCGCAGCCCGAGTCCGGTCGCCGGACTGCGTCGGCCGAGCGGGTCGAGCTCGCGTACGTCGACGGCCCTCGCGATGCCGAGTCTGCTCTCTACGACGCCAGGACCGGGCGGATCTTCGTCGTGAGCAAGGAGTTGGCGGGCGCATCGGTGTATGTGACTCCTCGCAACGTCTTCGACCGGTCCCGCGCTCTGCTGCGGCGAGTTGCTGGAGCGCCTGCGCTCGCCACTGACGCGACGCTGCTGCCGGGTGCGAAGGGGGCAGTGGTCCGCACCTATGTGGGCGCGACCATCTACAGCTTCCCCTCATTCGAGCCCGTGGGGGCCATGCCGCTCCCGCGGCTGGAGCAGGGGGAGTCGATCGCGGCTCCACCGTCGGGCGCCGTCGTCTGGGTCGGCAGCGAGGGGGTGCGGTCGCCGGTGATCGCTGTTCGGCTGCCGAAACCGTCGCCGACCACACCGACCACGCCCACCACGCCCACCACTTCGCCGACCACGCCCACCACTTCGCCGACCACGCCGATCGCGCCGCCCACCACGCCCACCACTTCGCCGGCGACGCCCACCACTTCGCCGATCGCGCCGCCCACCACGGCGCGGGCGCCGACCGGTGAGGATGCCTCCGGCACGCCGGAGACCCCCCGGGGAGTTGCCGAGAAGGTGCTCGTGGGGTCCGCGGTCGGGTTGGTCCTCGTGGTCGCGTTCGTCGGTGTGCTTGCATGGAGTCGCCGCGGCCGGCTGCGGTCGCGCTGACAGCAGGCGCGTGTGCGTCGGGCGCACATGGGGGACGTGTGTAGCCGCGCGCTGGGCGGGTAAGACAGCGACCATCCGCGACGAGAGGAATCTCCATGGCCGACCGCCAGGCGCCACGCTTCGGCTACACCTTGATGACCGAGCAGTCGGGCCCGAAGGCGCTGGTGGAGTACGCCGCCTCGGCGGAGAGGGCCGGCTTCGACTTCGAGGTGATGAGCGACCACTACTTCCCGTGGCTCCACGAGCAGGGGCATGCGGCGTACGCCTGGAGCATGCTCGGCGCGGTGACGCAGGTGACCGACCGGGTGGAGCTGATGACGTACGTGACGTGTCCACTCATGCGCTACCACCCGGCTGTCGTCGCGCAGAAGGCGGCGACGGTCCAGCTGCTCAGCGACGACCGCTTCACCCTGGGACTCGGGGCCGGTGAGAACCTCAACGAGCACGTCGTCGGTGCCGGATGGCCACCGGTCAACGTGCGGCACGAGATGCTGCTCGAGGCGGTGCGGATCATCTCCGCGCTCTTTGACGGTGGGTACGTCAACCACGCTGGGCAGCACTACCGGGTCGACTCCGCGAAGCTGTGGGACCTCCCGCAGCAGCGGGTCCCGATCGCTGTCGCCGTCTCGGGCGACCAGTCGATCGACACGTTCGCGCCGGTGGCCGACCATCTCGTGGCGGTGGAGCCGAGGGAGGACCTTGTCGCTCGGTGGGACAGTGCGACGACGGGCGAGTCACGCAAGATCGGTCAGGTGCCGATCTGCTGGAACCCCGACCGCGACATTGCCGTGCAGCGCGCTCACGAGCAGTTCAGGTGGTTCGGCGGGGGGTGGAAGGTCAACGCCGAGCTGCCTGGCCCGGCGGGCTTCGCCGGCGCCAGCCAGTTCGTGCGGCCCGAGGACGTCGCGGACTCGATCGTCTGCGGACCTGACGTGGCTGCCCTGGTCGGCGCCGTGAAGCCGTTCGTGGACGCGGGCTTCACTGACGTGGCGCTGGTGCAGGTGGGCGACGAGGCCCAGCGTGACTTCCTGCGGTTCGCAGGGTCGGAGCTCCTGCCGGCGCTGCGGTCGGCATACCGCTGAATGTTCCTCCTGACGCCAGCCGGGGCCAAGACCCTCGGCTGCGTGTTCGACGAGGTTGGGCACCCTGATGCCGGCCGAGACCCTTGGCTGCGGAGTCGACGACCCCGTCGCAGGTCAACACCGCAAACCCCTGGTCTGCACCTCAGGTTTGCGATGTAGACAGGCGAACTGGACTGTTTACATCGCAAACCCCACGCGGCCAACCCCTGACGGGCGCGCGATTCTAGAGGTGGAGGATGGTCCAGTCGACGCAGGCGGTCAGGGCTTCGACATCGTCTGGGTCGACGGCAGGGAACATCGCGACGCGCAGCTGGTTGCGACCGAGCTTGCGGTAGGGCTCGACGTCGACGACCCCGTTGGCCCGGAGCACCTTCGCCACCGCAGCCGCGTCGACGGAGTCGTCGAAGTCGATGGTGCCCACCACCAGTGAGCGGTCGGCCGGGTCGACGACGAACGGTCTGGCGTGCTGCGACTTCTCGGCCCAGCCATAGAGGCGACGTGCGGACTCCCTCGTGCGAGCGACGGCACCGTCGAGTCCGCCAAGGCTGTTGAGCCAGTCGGCCTGATCAGCCATGAGGTACAGCGTCGCGAGAGAAGGAGTGTTGTACGTCTGGTTGAGCGCCGAGTTGTCGACCGCCGTCTGCAGGTCGAGGAACGCCGGGACCCACCGACCCGACGTCTTGATCTGCGCCGTGCGCTCCAGAGCCTGCGGTGACATCAGCGCGATCCAGAGCCCGCCGTCGGCGGCGAAGCACTTCTGTGGCGCGAAGTAGTAGACGTCGGTCGTGCGGATGTCGACCGGCAGGCCACCCGCCCCCGACGTCGCGTCGATGAGGACGAGGGCGTCATCGGCTGCCCCCTCGACGCGGTGGACCGGCGCCATCACGCCTGTCGAGGTCTCGTTGTGAGGCCAGGCGTAGGCGTCGACACCGGTCTCTGCGACCGGCTCCGGCCGCCTGCCCGGCTCAGCGGAGATGACCGTCGGCGCTGCGAGGAACGGTGCCGCCGCCGACGCGGACGCGAACCTGGCAGAGAACTCCCCGAACGACAGGTGCTGACTGCGCTCGCGGATGAGGCAGCAGGTGGCGATGTCCCAGAACGCGGTGGTGCCGCCGTTGCCCAGCACGACCTGGTAGCCCTCGGGGAGGTCGAACAAGGCAGTGAGCCCCGCCCGCACTCGCCCGACGACGTCTCTCACCGTCGACTGCCGGTGGGAGGTGCCGAGGTACGACGACCCGGTGGCGGCCAGCGCCCGCAGGGCCTCGACCCTGACCTTGCTTGGGCCCGAGCCGAATCGCCCGTCAGCGGGCAGCAGGTCGGTGGGGATCGTGAGGTCTGACATCAGCGGGGACCTGCCTACTCGGCCCAGGACTGCTGCCAGCCCTCGAGGGAGTCAGCGCTGCGCGGGGAGGGTCCGGTGTAGAGGGCTGACGGGCGAATCAGGCGCCCGGTCAGCTTCTGCTCGAGGATGTGGGCGCTCCAACCAGCGGTGCGCGCGCAGGTGAACATCGAGGTGAACATGTGCGGCGGCACCTCGGCGAAGTCCAGCACGATCGCTGCCCAGAACTCCACGTTCGTCTCGAGCACGCGGTCGGGGCGGCGCACACGCAGCTCGGCGAGAGCTGCCTTCTCGAGCGCCTCGGCGACCTCGTAGCGTGGCGCGGACAGCTCCTTCGCCGTACGACGCAGCACCCGGGCGCGTGGGTCCTCGGCCCGGTAGACGCGGTGGCCGAAGCCCATCAGCCGCTCGCCCTTGTCGAGCAGCTCCCTGACGTATGACGCCGCGTCCCCTCGCTTCTCGACCTCGTCGATCATGCCAAGCACCCGCGACGGCGCACCACCGTGCAGCGGACCGGACATGGCGCCAACAGCCGCGGACAGGCAGGCCGCGGCATCGGCGCCCGTGGAGGCCACCACGCGAGCGGTGAACGTGGAGGCGTTCATGCCGTGCTCGGCGGCCGAGGTCCAGTAGGCGTCGACTGCCTTCACGTGCTTGGGGTCGAGCTCGCCGCGCCAGCGGCGCATGAAGCGCTCGGTGATCGTGCTCGCCTGGTCGATCTCGCGCTGTGGCACCATCGGCAGCCCGACTCCGCGCGCGGCCTGGGCGACGTAGGACAGCACCATCACGGCGGTGCGCGCGAGATCCTCCCGCGCCTCCTCGTCGTCGATGTCGTACAGCTGCCTCATCCCCCACGCCGGCGCGATCATCGCGATGGCGCTCTGCACGTCGACGCGGATGTCTCCCGAGTGGACGGGGATCGGGTACGGCTCGGCCGGTGGGAGACCCGGGTCGTAGGTGCCGTCGACGAGCAGTCCCCAGACCTTCTCGAAGGGCACCCGCCCGACGAGCTCCTCGATGTCGACACCGCGGTACCGCAGCGCCGAGCCCTCCTTGTCGGGCTCCGCGATCTCGGTCTCGAACGCGATGACACCTTCGAGCCCATGGTGGACCTCGACCATGCTGACTCCTTGTCCTGATGACGACCGCTGGTGGCAGCCCTCGGTCATTGTTCACCCCTCCGTCAGCATGGGGTCGGTCAGGGTGCGAGTCGCTCGAGGGACCAGCCGGTGTCGTCGAGCCGTTCGAGCCTGAGGCGGTCGTGCATGCGGCCCGGCCGTCCCTGCCAGAACTCGACAACGCGGGGACGGACGAGGTAGCCGCTCCAGTGCGGCGGACGTGGCACCTCGTCCAGGCCGTCGAAGCGGTCGGCCTCGTGGGCGTAGCGATCCGCGAGGAAGTCGCGGCCAGCAACCACCTCGGACTGCGGTGACGCCCAGGCGCCGAGCTGCGAGCCACGTGGCCGGGAGCGGAAGTAGGCGTCGGCCTCTGCGTCGCCGACGAGCTCCGCCGCTCCCTCGACCCGGACCTGGCGCTCGAGTGGGTGCCAGGGAAAGAGGAGCGCGCACGCCGGGTTGGCGGCGAGCTCGCGACCCTTGCGCGACAGCGTGTTGGTGTAGAAGACGAAGCCGCGTGTGTCAACGGTCTTGAGCAGCACCATCCGGGAGGACGGGACGTCGCCGTCGACGGTTGCCACCACCATCGCGTTCGGCTCGTGCAGTCCAGCCTCGAACGCCTCACGGTGCCAGCGGACGAAGGCGGCGATCGGATCGGGACCGAGGTCTGACTCGCGAAGGCCGCGGTCGGCGTACTCGCGGCGCAGGGCGGCGATGTCGGGCTGTGGCTCAGACGTCATACCGGCAAATCTAGTGTGCGGACGTGGCAAGCCCGCGGGCTGGCGTGACACTGGGGTCACGGCTGGAAGGACTGATCCAGCACCCGCGGGCTCGGGTAGCCAACGTGAATTCGCTACGCCGTCCTGACGTCAGCGACCGCCTAGCGGCTAGCCACCTCACAAGTCCGACTAGAACACATCTGGTGGACCACCTCCTCTCATGTGTGCCTACAAAATACGTCGGCGCCCGGCAGCGGACAAGAGGGTTTCGTCATCCGCGGTGGCCGCGCCCCCTCGTGACCACCGCGGAGCTCGATGCCACCCGCCACCTACAGTGACGCCGTGGCGGGTGGACTGCGGAAGGCGCTGACCGACGTTCGCCCGTTGCAGGTGTCCGCCGACTACCGCCGGCTGTGGATCGGCAACACCGTCGGCCAGCTCGGGCAGCAGATGACGGTCGTGACGGTCGCCATCCAGGTCTATGCCCTCACGCGGTCGACGTTCTCGGTCGGCCTGGTGGGGCTGTTCGGGCTCGTGCCGCTCATCGTCTTCGGGTTGTACGGCGGTGCTGTCGCGGACGCGATGGACCGACGCAGGCTCGCACTTGTCGCGTCTGCCGGCCTATGGTTCCTCTCGCTCCTGCTGGTGGCCCAGGCCGCGCTGGACCTGCGTTCGGTCTGGGTGCTGTACGCCGTGGTCGCCCTGCAGTCGGCTTGCTACGCGGTCAACAACCCGACCCGGAGCGCCATCGTCCCGCGCCTGATCCCCACCGAGCTGCTGCCGGCGGCGAACGCGCTCAACATGGCGTCGTTCAACCTCGGCTTCACGGTGGGACCGCTGCTCGGGGTCGTGGCGATCGGCGCAGGTGGCTACACGGCCGCGTACGCCATCGACACCGTCACGTTCACCGCGGCGCTGTACGCGCTGTTCAAGCTGCCACCGATCCCGCCGCAGCCACTGGAAGGCGAGCAGCCGACGCGCCCTGGGCTCCGCTCGGTCATCGACGGCTTCCGCTTCCTGAGGACCGCGCGCAACCTACGGATGACGTTCGTGCTCGATCTGTGCGCGATGGTGCTCGCCCAGCCGCGGGCTCTCTTCCCCGCGCTGGCAGGCGGCTTCTACGGGGGCGGAGTCAAGACGGTGGGTCTGTTGCAGGCCGCACCGGCGATCGGGTCACTGCTGGCCTTCGCGTTCTCCGGATGGGTGAGCAAGGTGCGCCACCATGGGCTGGCCATCGCTGTGTCGGTGCTGGCGTACGGCGCCGCGGTGGCCGCGTTCGGCTTCACTCGCGCACTGTGGCTGGGCGTGCTATTCCTGGCGATGAGCGGTGCCGCCGACATGATCAGTGCGGCATACCGGTCGACGATGCTGCAGACCGCGGTCCCTGACAACCTCCGGGGCCGGTTGCAGGGGGTCTTCACCGTCGTCGTGGCCGGCGGCCCGAGGATGGGTGACTTCGTCGCGGGGTCCACGGCTGCGCTGACCACGCCCACGATCGCGCTCGCCGGCGGGGGACTGGCGTGCATCGTGGGCGTCTTGTTCTTCAGTGCCCGGGAGCGCGCGTTCCTGGCGTACGACGCGCGCCACCCCGTGCCATGACCATGGGACGCCGTGCCGACCCGATCCCAGGCGCTTCCCGCGCGATGTTGTCCCCGTCATCACCTGACGGCTCGACGGAACCAGGCGGCGGTGTCCGGGGGCAGCACGCCGTTCGACACCGCCCCTCGCTGCCTGCGCTGATGAGCAGGTCGCCGAGGTTGGCGGAGCCGACCCGGATCGGGTCGGCCAGGTTGCGGACACCGACGCCCCGCTCGCCAGCTCGTCGACGAGGTTGAGGGTGTCGCGGACCGTGCGGCCGAGCCGGTCCAAGGTGTGCGCGACGATCACGCCGCCGTCCCCAGCGTAAGCCAGCGCCGCTGCGAGTCCGGGCCGGCCGGTCGTGGCGCCGAACTTCCTGTCCAGGTAAAACCCGTTCCGGCGGGATCCCGACCTGGTGCAGCGCGTCGACCTGACGGTCCAGGTCCTGCTTGGCGGTCGAGACCGCCGCATACCTGAGATCCACCAGCCGACCGTGCCGAAACCTTGCCCGTACGGCACTTCCGCCATGCGGCCGGCTCTCGGCAGGCAATGTGGGCCCTGCT
>JACDHG010000024.1 GCA_013821195.1 Propionibacteriales bacterium | reverse complement strand
CTACACGACCACCACGTTCGACCACATCACCACCAGCTGACCACCCACTTACCTGCCAACTAGACCCATGGGTCCTCGGCGACCATTCACACAGGTGACTTGTTTCATCAATGGACTCCTGATGCAAGATGTGTCACACTCAGGAGCCGCAGCAACTCGGATCATCGGCTTCGCCAGGGTCATCACCACGGGGGTGTGATGACACCGAGCGGAGCCGATTCCTCGTTCGGCACACACCCGGGTTCCGTCGGGGGCTTGTGGCCGCCGACCAGTGCTCAGGAGGCATAGAGCGGGTCCCGGTCCGAGTCCTCGGAGATCTGCTCCACCTCCGCCTCGCCCTCATCCACCTGTCCGGGGCTGGATCTGTGGTCGAGGCCAGCCTCGTACAGCCGCGAGTCGACCCCCTCGTCGAAGATGCCACCGAGCGGGTCGTCGGAGAGCCCGTCCTTCCGGACCGGGTCGTGCCACGGTCGCACGATGTCGCGGACCACCATCGCCATCAGGTAGATCACGCCGAGGATACGTATGACGATCGCGAGGGCGTAGACCCAGTCCGGGTCACCGGCAGTGACGAAGAAGTTCGCGATGTGCATCCAGACCGCGAAGAAGTAGAAGATCTCGCAGGCCTGCCAGATCAGCAGATCCCGCCATCGGGGACGAGCGAGCGCGGCCAACGGCAGCAGCCACAGGACGTACTGCGGTGAGTAGACCTTGTTGACGAGCAAGAACGACGCGACCACCAAGAACATCAGCTGCACGAGGCGTGGGCGGCGGCGAGCGAGCAGACCGAGCAGCCCGATGACGACGCAGGCGACGCCGAAGAGGACGGCAGTGGTGACGTTGACGGCGTGTGGAGTGGCGCGATGGCCGTAGTCAGCGGCCACCAGCCACAGCGAGCCGAAATCTGGGCCGCGCTCGGAGTTGAACCGCCAGAACCACAGGTACTCGTCGGGCGACCAGTAGAACACCGGCAGGTTGACGACGAGCCAGCTGCCCAGAGCCGCCGCCGCGGTGGGCAACCACGCGTCGAACCTGCGTTGCCGCACACACAAAACCAGCAACGGACCGAGGAAGAACAGCGGGAAGAGCTTGGTGGCTGTGCCAAGCCCGATGAAGATACCCGCCCACACCGGCCTCCGCGTCGACCACGCCCAGACGAAACCAGCCACGCAGCCGACCACCAGCAGGTCCCAGTTGATCATGCCTGAGAGTGCGAGAGCGGGCGACGCAGCGACGAGCACCGCGTCCCATGGACGGCGCCGCTGGGCGTAGACGAGGAAGGCCAGTGCAACGAGGAGGACGACGAAGAATCCGACCGCGTTGACGCCCCAGAACAGCGCGCCGTCGTACTGCACGCGCTCGTCTGAGCCGACCGCCGAGGGTGAGATGCCCGACAGGTCAGGGGACTTTCCGATGACGTGGGTGACCGCGCTGGCCGCACCCATCCACGCACCGGTGAGCACGGGGTACTCGATGGAGAACTGGTGCTGCGCATCCGAGTTGGCGGGTTGCTTGGCGCCGGGGAGCGAGTCCACCGGCTGATAGGGAAGGATGCCCTCGGCGAGACCCCGACCGACATACAGGTAGGAGATGTCGGAGTAGCACATGTGGCTGAACGGCAACGGCTGGGCGGCGTCGGACCATTTCTCCACGACGCAGGGACTCTTCTGCACGATGCCGAGTCCGAACGTGATGGTTGCCACGACGAGGATGATCCGCAGCGGCGTCCACCAGGAATGGCCAGTCAACGCGATGCGACCTAGCCGACCACCCGCCCAGGATGATGCTGCCCGTGCCAACGGGTCGGTCAGGGTGGGCGCGACGCCGCCGCTGCGCGTTCTGCCCAACTGCGGATCCACCCTGCGGCTACCCCGCTCGTCAGTCACTCGTGCCCCTTGCTCGTGAAGGAGAGGTTAGCCACCGGGTGTGACCGACTGACCGACGGACGACCCGCTGGTGACTGGGCTGCTCGTGCCCACGGTCGGGAGCCGCGTCAGCGGAGACTCAGGGGGAACCGTCGTGGCCGTCGTGGCCGTCGTGGGTAGTGGCACGCTGGTCGTCGGTGGCGGCGCGGTCGTCGTCGGTGGCGGCGGCGTGGTCGTCGTCGGTGGCGGCGCGGTCGTCGTGGTCGGTGGCGGCGCGCTCGTCGTCGTCGTCGTCGGTGGCGGCGCGCTCGTCGGTGGCGGCGCGCTGGTCGTCGGTGGCGCCTTCGTTGTGGACGGCGGTGAGAACGTCGTTGGAGGCGGTGAGAACGTCGTTGGAGGCGGTGAGTACGTCGGACTCTTGCCCCTCAGCTCCCCCGGCTCAGGGAACGCCTGCACCGGCTCTCCGGTGAGCGCCAGCTTCATGTAGGCCGTCCACGTCTCGGTGGGGTAGTCGGCCCCGTAGAACGTGTCGAGATACCCGTTGAGGGCCTCGTTGCCGGTGCCACGGACGAGCATGACCGCAGTCGAGAGCTGAGGGGTGTAGCCGACGAACCACGAGGAGGAGACGTCACCGTCCGCGTTCGTGGCGGTGCCCGTCTTGCCAGCCGCTGGCCGGTCGAGGGCGAGGGCGTTCTGTCCGGTGCCCTCCTCGACCACCTGCTGGAGCGCGTACGACACGTTGCTGGCGACGGCGAAGCTGAAGACCCGGCTGACCTCCGCCTCGTGTTCATAACGGGTACCGCCGGAGTCGCCGACCTCTTCGATGATGTACCAGTCGGCATGCTCCCCCTCGGTAGCGAAGGTGGCATAGGCCTCTGCCATCTCGACCGGTTGGATGCTTGCACTCCCGAGTGCCACCCGCGAGTAGGGGTCGAGTCCCGGGGAGCTGCGAGGTATGCCTGCGTCAACGGAGGCGTCGACGATCCTGTCGGGGCCGCCCGCGCCCATCCTGACGGTGAGGTCGATGTAGGCGGTGTTGATGGATTCTGCGGTCGCCTCGGTGAGGTCGACGGTGCCGTAGTCAAACCCGTCCGGCTGACCGCTGCTCTCTCCCTCGTTCACGACCCGCTCGCCGTTGGAGTAGACATACGGCGAGTCGCCATCGAGCGTGTCGCTGAGCGTGAAGCCGTCCTTGAGAGCAGCCGTGAGCGCGAACGGTTTGAACGTCGATCCTGCCTGGCCCCCGCTGGTGGCGAAGTTGACCTGGTCCTGGGGTCCAGCGCCGGTGAAGTTGCGGCCGCCGATCATCGCGCGAAGAGCACCGCTTCCAGGCTCGACCGACGCGAGGGCGACGTGCAGCTGTGGCTTCTTGGGTGGCCGGACCTCACTGACTGCCGTGACAGCAGCTCGGTGGTCCTGCCAGTCGATGGTCGTCGTGACCTTGAGGCCCCCGCCGTTGATCTCCTCCTGGCTGAAGTCGAGCTTGATCAGCTCCGACTGGACGAGCGTCAGCAGGTATCCGCGCTGCCCGCCGTACTGGTTGAACTCCTCGATCGGGGGGAACGTGGGAAGGCGACGCGTGTACTTCTGCGCCTTGGTGGAGTCGAGGTCTCCGGCCTCGACCATGCCTGTCAAGACGTGCCTGTAGCGCTCGCGCAGCGGCTCGCGATTGCGCTTCGCGACCGCAGGGTCGAGAGTGGCCGGGGAGTTGAGCACGGCGGCCAGGACCGCGCTCTGCGGGACCGTGAGGTCCTTGGCGGGTCGCTCGAAGTAGGCCTTCGACGCTGCCTCGATGCCATAGGCGCCGCGCCCGAAGTAGATCGTGTTGAGGTAGCCCTCGAGGATCTCGTCCTTGCTCAGGGTGTTCTGCACCTTGACGGCGAGGAACGCCTCCCTGATCTTGCGGGTGTACGTGCGCTCCTGCGACAGGTAGAGCACCTTGACGTACTGCTGAGTGATCGTGGAGGCGCCCTGCGTGCCGGAGTCCGAGCGCAGGTTGCTCCATGCGGCGCGGACGATCCCCTTGGGGTCGAGACCCGCATTGGTCTCGAACGAGCGGTCCTCGGCGGAGATCACGGCCTGCCGTAGCGAGTCCGGCACCTCGTCGAGTGGGATGCTCTCGCGGTTCTGGAGAGCGAACTGTCCGATGACGTGCTTGCCGTCGGAGAAGTAGACGGTGGTCGTCTGAGTCTGGAAGTCCTTGTTCGGGTCGGGGATGTCGATCATCTTGTAGGTCACGTAGACCGCGATGGCCCCCAGGAGGGCACCGGTGAAGCCGACGATCGCTCCCCACTTCGCCGTCTTCTTCGCGACATGCCGGGTCTTGGGCCACCCCTTGAGGTCGCGTGCCTTGACCTTTCCGCCCTTGCCGCTTCCGGTCGGCGCGCGTCCTGACTTGGAGCTGGTTGCGCCCGACGAGGCGGCAGGCGCCGACGTGCTGACGCCCGTGCTCGCGGCGCGCCGTCCAGGCTCGCCCGACGGTGGGGGCTGCTTGCTGCTCACGGATCCGCCTGCCACTAGTCGTCGTCCTCGACCGTGCGCCGTCGGCGCGGCGGTTTGCGGGGTACGCCGTCACCGACGACGTAGGACTCGACGAGATGGTTCCAGCCACAGCTCCGACAGACCTCAACGACGTACGCCCTGATCTCGCCGTACTCATGCGCCATCGCCTCGATCTCACGCCGCGCCCTGATCCGGCCCGAGAACTGCCCGAGCTCGTCGCCGAAGACGTAGGACAGGTGGCTGAGCTCCGTCTTGCGGCAGACCGGACACGGCGACGGCGCCGGCTCCCCGTGGTGCTTGGCTGCACGCAACGTGTAGGGATCGGCGTCGCAGACGTCGTCCATCGTCATGACCCCCCCGTTGAACAGGGCTGTCAGCCGAGCCCGCCGCTGCAGCGAGTAGTCGATGACGGAGCGCTGGGACCACATGGTGCCTTCGAGAGTACGGGCTGCCCGAGCAACTCTCCCAGCCTGGCCCGTCGCCTGGCCCGACCACGCTGTCGCCATTGCTCGTGTTCCGATGTATCGTAACGATACATACCGCCGATAGGTGTGCGGAGCATGAGGCAAGTAGGCGTCGGTTTCGCCCGGATCCGAAGGAGCACCAGGTGGCCAAGCGCGGCGCCGCTCTCGAGCTCGCGGTCCTCGGGCTGCTCCACGAGGCGCCGATGCACGGCTACGAGCTGCGAAAGCGCGTCACGGGTCTCCTCGGGTGGGGCCGGGTCCTGTCCTACGGCTCGTTGTACCCCTGCCTCAAGCAGATGCTCCGTGACGGGCTGCTCTGCGAGGACACCACCTATCTCGACCTGCCGGTGGGTCCCGGCGCCCGCGGCGGGCGACGCGGAAAGATCGTCTACAAGCTGACCGCCGACGGCAAGGAGCGCTTCGCGACTCTTGTGTCGGCGGCCGGGCCGAGCGCTTGGGAGGACGACAGCTTCGGCGTCCGCTTCGCGTTCTTCGCCGCGACCAGTCGTGAGACGCGACTCCGGATCCTCGAGGGTCGGCGCAGTCGGCTCGAGGAGCGGCTCGAGGGCGTGCGTGCGACATTGGCCCGCTCACGTGAACGCCTCGACGCGTACACGCTGGAGCTGCAACGTCATGGTCTCGAGTCGGGCGAGCACGAGGTCCGCTGGCTGACGGAGCTGATCGACAGCGAGCGAGTAGACCGGGCACCGTCGCGCACGATCGACGTACAAGAGACATCCACCAGCAGCACCGACGGACAGCCGTCGAGTGCAGACAACCGGGAATGAGGAGAGCCGAATGGGCTCGGTCCGCGTAGCCATTATCGGCGTCGGCAACTGTGCGACGTCACTGATTCAGGGCGTCCACTACTACCAGAACGCCGACCCCTCGGCCTCTGTGCCTGGCCTGATGCACGTGCGGTTCGGCGACTACCACGTGCGGGACATCGAGTTCGTCGCGGCATTCGACGTCGACGCAAAGAAGGTCGGCTTCGACCTGGTTGAGGCGACGGCGGCCAGCGAGAACAACACCATCAAGATCGCCGACGTCCCTCCGACCGGTATCACGGTTCAGCGTGGGCCGACTCTCGACGGCCTTGGCAAGTACTACCGCGAGACCATCGACGAGTCCGACAGCGAGCCCGTGGACGTCGTCCAGACGCTCAAGGACACGCGCACCGACGTGCTGGTGTCCTACCTCCCGGTGGGCTCCGAGGTCGCCGACAAGTTCTACGCGCAGTGTGCCATCGACGCAGGGGTGGCCTTCGTCAACGCACTGCCGGTCTTTATCGCCTCCGACCCCGAATGGGCGAAGAAGTTCGAGGACGCGGGGGTCCCCATCGTCGGCGACGACATCAAGTCGCAGGTCGGTGCCACCATCACCCACCGGGTGCTCGCGAAGCTGTTCCAGGACCGCGGAGTCGTGCTCGACCGGACCTACCAGCTCAACGTGGGCGGCAACATGGACTTCAAGAACATGCTCGAGCGGGACCGTCTCGAGTCCAAGAAGGTATCCAAGACCCAGGCAGTGACGTCCAACATCGACCACGACCTCGGTGCCAAGAACGTCCACATCGGCCCCTCGGACTACGTCCAGTGGCTCGATGACCGCAAGTGGGCCTATGTCCGGCTCGAGGGACGCGCTTTCGGCAACGTGCCCCTCAATATGGAGTACAAGCTCGAGGTGTGGGACTCCCCCAACTCTGCCGGCATCATCATCGACGCCGTCCGCGCCGCGAAGATCGCGAAGGACCGCGGCATCGGCGGGCCGCTGCTGGCGGCGTCGTCGTACCTGATGAAGTCTCCGCCGGTCCAGCGTCCGGACGACGAGGGGCGAGCTGCCGTCGAGGCCTTCATCCGCGGCGACGTCGATCGCTGACCCGCCTTGGTTTGCGCTGTAAACAGTGCAGCGGGACTGTTTACATGGCAGATCTGCGATGTGGACCATGGGTTTGCGGTGCCGACATCGAGCCTCCGCGCCAGCCCTGGTGTGAGGATGGATCGATGTCTTTCAGTTCGCTGAGCCAGCTGGAATGCCCGCGCTGCTATGCCAGGTATGACGCCCAGGTGTTGCAAGGGGTCTGCCCGACCGATGGCTCGCCCTTGCTGGCCCGCTACGACCTCGAGTCAGTCGCCTTGCAACCCGAGGAGATCTCTCGGCGCGCGCCTGACCTGTGGCGCTACCACGAGCTCCTTCCCGTCTCGGCCGCCGAGCACGTTGTCACTCTGGGGGAGGGGATGACGCCATTGCTATCGACGCCTCGACTCGCCGCGGAGCTGGGGCTGCGGCGGCTCCTCATCAAAGATGACGGCCTGTTGCCCACCGGCTCTTTCAAGGCCAGGGGAGCAGCGGTGGGCGTGTCGCGAGCCCGCGAGCTCGGCGTCACGAGGCTGGCGATGCCGACCAACGGCAACGCCGGTGCCGCCTGGTCGACGTACGCCGCTCGTGCCGGTCTGCGCGCGACGATCGCCATGCCCGTCGACGCCCCTCGCATCACCCGCGCCGAGATCGTCGTCACGGGCGGAGACCTCCGGCTCGTCGACGGGCTCATCTCTGACGCCGGCCGCCTGATCGGGGCTGCGGTGGCGGCCTCGAGCGCTGGGTGGTTCGACGTCTCGACCCTCAAGGAGCCGTACCGCATCGAGGGCAAGAAGACGATGGGGTTCGAGATCGCCGAACAGCTCGGCTGGCGGATGCCCGACGTGATCGTCTACCCGACCGGTGGCGGGGTAGGCCTGATCGGCATCCACAAGGCGCTGCTCGAGGCGCGCCGGCTCGGCTGGGTCGAGGGGACCCTGCCGAGACTCGTCGCCGTACAGTCCACCGGGTGTGCACCCATCGTCGAGGCGTTCGAAGCAGGTGTTCGGGAATCGCGGCCGTGGCCCGACTCCGCCACGATCGCGTTCGGCATCAACGTGCCGAAGGCGCTCGGTGACTTCTTGGTGTTGAACGCACTCGCCGAGACCGGCGGCACGGCCATCGCGGTCGACGACGCCGACCTGCTGGGTGACCTGCACGTGACGGCTCGGCTGGAGGGGATCTTTCTGTGTCCTGAAGGCGCGGCTACGGTGGCGGCGGCGCGCGCCCTCGCCGCGAGCGGGTGGATCGCGCCCGACGACGAGGTGGTGCTTCTCAACACCGGCGCCGGCGTCATCTATCCCGACACCGTGCGAGTCGACGTACCGACGCTGGCCCGGGACGACGTCCTCGACCTGTGATCCGCCGGTCTCATCGAGGATGTTCCCACCGCAAGTCTGCCGTTGACACGGCAGGGGTTGCCATGTCAACCAGCGCTGTTGACATGGCAAGTCGAGACTGGCGGCGCGTGCGAAGGCAGAATCAACAGGGTGAGGGTCGAGAGGGAGGCATGACGCGCGGTCAGCAGATCTCTGCGGAGGTTCGCGCCGCGCTACGAAGCGTGCCGCGGGAGGGCTTCTTGCCGGCGGAGCTGCGGCCCTTCGCAGCTGAGGACCGTCCGTTGCCGATCGGCCACGGGCAGACCAACTCCCAGCCAACGACCGTCGCACACATGCTGACGCTCCTCGATGCACAGCCCGGTGAGCGGATTCTCGATGTCGGGTGTGGGTCCGGGTGGACGACAGGCCTGCTCGGACATCTCGTCGGCCGGACCGGCACGGTGCGCGGCGTCGAGCTGATCGACGAGCTGATCGACCCGGCACGCCGCAGCCTCGCGCTGCTCTCCCAGGGCTGGGTCAGCGTGGAGGCGGCCGCCGCCGGTGTCCTCGGTCTGCCGGAGCACGCGCCTTTCGACAAGATCCTGGTGTCGGCGCAGGCCCACCGGCTGCCGGCGCCGCTGCTGGAGCAGCTCGCGGCTCCCGGCCGCATGGTGGTGCCCGTCTCCGAGCGCATGATGGTGGTCGACCGGGACGGCGCGGGACATGACACCGTACGACGGTTGGGGACCTACTCGTTCGTGCCGCTCATCTGGCAGGGCTGACAGGTCTCAACGCACGCCCCGGGGACGGAACTGCACGCTGATCCGGGGACCCACGTCGCGAGCAGACTTGGGGATGGCGTGCTCCCAGGTGCGCTGGCACGATCCGCCCATCACGATCAGGTCGCCGTGGCCCAACGCGAGACCGATCGCCTCGGCACGGCCGTGACGTGGCCGCAACAACAGTCTGCGCGGACTGCCGAACGACACGATGGCGACCATTGTGTCCTCAGTCCTGCTCCGTCCGATCGTGTCGCCGTGCCATGCGACGCTGTCGCGACCGTCGCGGTAGTAGCACAGCCCCGCAGTCACGAAGCCCTCGCCGGGCTCGGGCCGATAGTGCTCGGTGAGCGTCGAGATCGACCTGTCGAGCAAGGAGTGGGGAAGGGCCACCCCCTCGCCGTAGAAGCAGAGCAGCCGAGGCACCTCGATGATCCGCTCGTGCATCTGTCGTCGCTCGGCCCGCCAGGGCACATCGGCGGCGAGTCGCTCGAAGACCTCGTCGGAGCCGCTGACCCAACCCGGCCGCACGTCCACCCAAGCGCCATGGCTCAACAGGGTGCGCTCAACGTGTTGCGCCAGGGGCCCGAGCGTCGCGCCTCCCTCGGGCACCACATCGAGCAGGGACGGCTGGAAGTGCATCGTCGGCATACCACAACTCTAATGCCAAATCGAACACATGTTCTAGCAGTGTTGGTCGCGACGCGATGCAGAGAACGACGGGCATTACCCTGGCCCCAGACAGAACGGGTCTGCACCGCACTTCCACCCTTTGCATCGCGGATCTGCGCTGTTCACCGTCCCTCTGGCCTGTTGACATCGCAAACCGGGGCGGCCAACGGAGGGAGGCAACGGACGACGCGCGGGAGGTGAGACGGACAGGTGATCGCGGGGCACTTGGGCATCGACGACGCGGTGCGGCTACTTCGCGCCGCCGGATGCGCCTTCGCCGAACGCGAGGCGCAGGGCATCTTCGCCGCCTTCACCGACCCCCACGACCGGAGCGTCGCGGTCGAGCGGCGCTGCAGCGGGCTTCCCCTCGAGTACGTCGTCGGGGTGGCGGAGTTCGCCGGCATCACGGTGGCGATCGGCCCACCGGCCTTCATCCCGCGGCGCCGCGCCGAAGCACTCGTCGACACTGCAGTAGAGCTCACCGAGGCCGACGTGGCGGCGCGACCTCCGCGAGCTCTCGATCTCGGCTGCGGCTGCGGCGCGATCGCTGCCGCGCTGACCAGCCGGCTGCCGGGCGCGGACGTCCACGCGACCGACATCGACGGGGACGCGCTCCTCCACGCCCGCACGAACTCGGCCACGTTCGGCTTCACCCTCCACCAGGGTGACTGGTGGAGCAGTCTGCCGACCTCGCTGAGTGGAGGCTTCGACCTCGTCGTCGCACATCTGCCGTACGTGCCGACCGGCGAGCTGGTGTCGCTCCCACGCGACTTCCGCGACCATGAGGCGATGGCGGCTCTCGACGGCGGCGCCGATGGCCTCGACCCGTGGCGGGCCGTCGCGCGCGGGGCCGGCCGATGGCTGGAGGCCGACGGCGTCCTGCTTACCCAGGTCGGCGAGCGTCAGGTCGGCGAGGCGGTTCGGATCGCGACATCGCAAGGCCTCGTGGCGCAGTCGATCTGGCCGGACGACGACGAGCGGGTGGCAGTGATCAGCGCCGTTGTCGGGAGCCGCGGCCCCGACGAGACGGGGCGGGCGCTGCGACCATGAGGCTCGCGACGCACCTATGCCAGCTCCTGGCCGGCGCTCGCTTCCGTCAGCTGTTCGCCGTTCGCGTCACGAGCCAGCTCGGGGACGGCATCCTCCAGGTCGCGCTGGCGTCATACGTGCTCTTCTCGCCCGAGCGTCAGCCGGACGCGGCTGCGATCGCCGGCGCTCTCGCGGCGGTCCTACTGCCGTTCAGCGTCCTCGGACCGATCGCCGGAGTCTTCCTCGACCGTTGGAGCCGCAGACAGGTCCTGCTGCTGAGCAACGTCATCCGGCTGCTCCCGGTGCTCGCTGTGGCGGTGCTCGTCGCGGCGGACGTGAGCGGCGCCCCGCTGTTCGTCGCGGTGTTGCTCGCCTTCAGCATCAACAGGTTCTTCCTCGCCGGTCTGTCAGCCGCGCTGCCGCACGTCGTCGAACGCGACGAGCTCGTGCTCGCCAACTCCGTGACGCCGACATCCGGGACGATCGCGTTCATCGTCGGCCTCGGCCTCGCGTCCGTTGCACGCGGTGTCCTTCCCGGGGGCGAGCCGGACGTGATCATTGTCTGCGTCGCGGCACTTGTCTACGCCGCGGCCGCCCTGCTCACGACCCGCCTGCCCCGCGACCTGCTCGGTCCCGACTTCGACCCGGAGCGACCCGATGTACGCCGTGCGCTCGCCAACGTCACCGGCGGCCTGCTCGCCGGGTTGACGCACCTGCGTGAGCGACGTCGAGCGGCGTACGCGCTCGGGGTCGTCGCCGCTCACCGCTTCTGTTACGGACTGTCGACGGTGGCGACGATCCTGCTCTACCGCAACTACTTCAACGACCCCGCCGACACCGATGCCGGCCTCGCTGGGCTGTCGATCGCGATCCTCGTGTCAGGCCTGGGTTTCCTGACCGCGGCCGTTGTCACCCCCATCGCCACCGCGCGCATCTCACCCCAGCGCTGGATCGTGGTGCTCCTCCTCGCCGCAGCCGGTTGCGAGGTGTTCCCTGGAGCGCTCTACACCGAGCCGAGCCTGCTCGTGGCCGCGTTCGTGCTCGGTGTCTCCGCCCAGGGTGTCAAGATCTGCGTGGACACCCTCGTGCAGATCGGCGTCGAGGATGCCTTCCGCGGACGCGTCTTCTCCCTCTACGACGTCGTATTCAACGTTGTCTTCGTGGCGGCAGCCGCCTTGGGTGCCGTCATCGTCCCGAGCAACGGCAAGTCGTACGGCGTCGTGGCGATCATCGCCGTGGGGTACGCCGCGACCGCCGCCGCCTACGCGGGGGCGGTGCGGGCCGACGGATCGGCCCAAGCAGCCTGACTGTCAGCCCGACCTGCCGGCCCACCAGGCGAGCAGCTCGGCACGGGCCTGCTCCGTCCCCAACGGACCCTCGTCCATCCGGCGCTCGAGCAGGAACTTGTAGGCCTTCCCGACGACGGGGCCCGGCTCGATGCCGAGCGTGTCCATGATCTGGCGACCGTCGAGATCGGGGCGCATCGCTGCCAGCTCCTCGTTCTCGGCCAGGACGGTGATGCGCTGCTCGAGCTCGTCGTACGTGCGTCGCAGCCGGGCGGCCTTGCGGGAGTTGCGTGTCGTGCAGTCGGCACGGGTGAGGACGTGCAGACGCTCGAGCAAGGGACCGGCGTCGCGCACGTAGCGCCGAACCGCCGAGTCGGTCCAGTCCCCTGAGCCGTAGCCGTGGAAGCGCAGATGAAGCTCGATGAGCCTGGCGACGTCGTCGGTCACGTCGTTGGAGAAGCGCAGCGCCTTCATCCGTCTGCGCGCCATCTTGGCACCTACGACGTCGTGGTGATGGAACGTCACAGTGCCGTCGCTGGTGAACCTGCGGGTCCGCGGCTTGCCGATGTCGTGCAGAAGCGCAGCGAATCTTGTCACGAAGTCGGGACCACCTCCAGGCACGCCGACCTCGAGTGCGATCGCCTGGTCGAGGACCGTCAACGAGTGCTGGTAGACGTCCTTGTGCCGGTGGTGCTCGTCGACCTCGAGCTGCAGCGCCGGAAGCTCCGGCAGCACGAGCTGCGCCAGGCCGGTCTCCACGAGCAGCGCCAGCCCGGGTCGCGGTTGCGCGGTGAGGACCAGCTTGACCAGC
This sequence comes from Propionibacteriales bacterium, assembly GCA_013821195.1. Classification (GTDB taxonomy): domain Bacteria; phylum Actinomycetota; class Actinomycetes; order Propionibacteriales; family Nocardioidaceae; genus JACDHG01. The sequence continues at coordinate 5,557 of JACDHG010000024.1, read as the reverse complement.
TCGTCTCGGATCCGCTCGGACGACACGATCGCGATTCGGTCGCCCATCTCGTTGATGGCGGCGATGACCCCTGGGTCCACGTCGAACTGGAGCTGCGCCGCGAACCTCACGGCCCGCATCATCCGGAGCGGGTCGTCGTCGAACGACGCCTGGGGGGTTCCAGGTGTGCGCAACCGGCGTGCGGCAAGGTCGCCCACGCCGCCGTAGGGGTCCACCAGCTCCCCATCAGGCAAGCTGACAGCCATCGCGTTGACCGTGAAGTCTCGTCGGGACAGGTCACCGTGAAGCGTGTCGCCGTACGTCACCGTGGGCTTGCGCGACCCGCTCGCATACGCATCGGATCGATATGTCGTGATCTCGAGATGCAGCCCACCCACCCGGGCCCCGATCGTGCCGAACTCGCGACCGATGTCCCAGGTGGCGTCCACCCAACCTGCCAGGCAGGCCTCGATATCGGCAGGACGCGCCGAGGTGGTGAAGTCGAGGTCGGCGCGAAGGCGTCCGAGCAGCGTGTCGCGCACACTCCCTCCGACGAGCGAGATGCCATGGCCCGCTGCGGCGAACCGCTGCCCTACCTCACCGACCACCGGGATGGCGCGCATCAGGTCGTGGACGGCGGCGCGCTGCACGGCGGTGAGCGACGGTTGCTGGTTCGACACGATGCACCACTGTAGGAGGCGGCGGCCCAGCCTGTCGGAGCGGTTAGCATTCAGGGCGTGACGAGCCCCCACGACGACCCCCCACGACGACCCCCGGTGATCTCCAGCCCACGTCGCGCGGCGGTGTCCGCCGCGGCCGTCACGGCCGTTCTCGTGCTGGCGTGTGCGGCGTTGGCGAGCGCAGGGGGGCCGGCGGACCGCCGCGACCCGACAGCTGACCCTGCCCCCGAGGCCGTCGCCACCAGCGCACCGTTGGATGTCGCCGCGGACCGGCTGACAGACCAGACCGGGCTCGCCGTCACCATCGACGCCCTCTCTCCAGCCGCCCTGGAGCCCGGGAACCGGTTACGGCTCAGCGGCCAGGTGACGAACGTCGGAAGGGGCAGCTGGCGCGACGCCCAGGTGTATCTGGACATCGCCTACGACCCGGTGACGACGAAGGGAGCCCTCGACGACGCCAACAGCTCCGACGAGCCGTTCGGCACCCGCATCGTCGAGTTCGGCCTGTTCGACCGGATCGGAGCCGTACCGCCGGGGACGACGACGTCGTACCGACTCGACGTCCCGTACGCCGAGCTCCCGCTGAGCGGCGCCGCCGGTGTCCACCGAGTCGGAGTCACCGTCCTTGTCACCAACCGCGACGGCGAGCGCGTCGAGGCGGCGAGGGCTGACACCGTCATGCCCTTGGTCGCCGCCTCCGACCCCACACCCCCGCCGGCCGAGGTCGTCATTGTGGTCCCCGTGACGGCACCGATCGCTCGGCATCAGAGCGGAAACTTCCTTGACGAGCGCATCGCCGGTGCGATCTCTGCGGGAGGCAGGCTCCGCAACCTTGTCGACCTCATCGAAGCCGTCCCTCCCGACACCCTCGAGATCGTCGTGGACCCGGCCCTTCTCGACGCCGTCCAAGACATGAGCGACGGCTACGCCGTCACGACGAGACAAGAGGAGGCCGACCAAGGCTCTGGTCGTAACGGAACCGGTCAGGTCGAAGCGGAGGAGTGGCTGGCCGACTTCCAGACCGTCACCGCCCGCCAGAACCTGCTCCTGATGGCGTGGGGATCCCCCGACGCCAGCGCGCTCGCCAGCCAGCGGATGCCCGGCGTCGTCGCTGCAGCGGTGCGAGCCAGCGATGAGTTCGCCGTCGACAGCGGGCTCATCACCCCGACCGTCAGCTGGCAGAAGAACGGCGCATCGACGCGACGCGGCCTGGTCGTGTCTCGGATCGCCGGGGCAGTCATCCAGTTCGTCGCCGCCGACAACCTGGTGAACCTGCGCGCCCAGGGAGAGTCCGCCTACCTGCCATCACTCGTCACGGTGCCGACCGAGGAGGGTGAGCTCACTGGCGTGGTCACGGCGCGCGAGCTCGCCGGCCAGCGCCTCACCATGAGCACGAGCGTCCTCGACTTCCGGCAGAACCTGATGGCGGAGGCCACGATCCGCTCCCTCGAGGCGGCCTCCGCGCCCTCCCCGATGGTGGTCGCACTTCCCTTCGGATGGAATCCCGGCGACGCCGCCGAGGTCGATGTCGCCACCGCCTTCGACCTTGCGACCGTGGAACCCGTCGACCTCAAGGCGGTCACCCAAAGCACGCCCGCGGCATACCCCGGTCCGATCCGCCTGACCCCGGCCCAGTCCCCGCTGAGCGATGAGCTCACCGACGCCATCGTCAGGCTTCGGACCAACGGCAACACGTTCACCAGCCTGCTGACTGACAACGCGGACGCCGCCGCCTTCGACCGACGACTGGCGGTGTCCGCGACCTCGCTGTGGCTGGGTCAGCCCCAAGAACGGCTCGCCCTCATCCGGATGGAGTCACGGGCCGCCGCGGAGCAGCTGCGCAAGGTCACCGTGACCGGGCCGACCTTCGTTGCCCTGTCGAGCCGATCCGGCCGCTTCCCGCTGACGATCACCAACGGACTGCAGGAGTCCGTCACCCTCCGGGTCGACGTCCGCGCACAGAACCCCGCTCTGCGCATCGACCCGATCGCGGAGCTGGTCCTCGAGCCGGGTCAGAGCCGTGACATCGAGGTCACCACCCGTTCTGACAGCTCGGGTCTGACTCCGGTCCGGGTTCGGCTGTCCACCGTCGACGGCAAGGTCTTCGGTGCTCCCTGGGAGTTCGACGTGCGAGCCACCCAGATCGGTGTCGCCATCTGGGTCGTGATGGGCGCGGGAAGTGTCATCCTGGTCGGAACGGTCGCCTTCCGCCTGGTCCGGCGCATCCGCACCGAGGGTCTGCACCCCCGAGAAGAACCCAACCCGTGACAAGCCAGCGGGAGTCGTCCAGCGTCCTCTCAGCGAGCGGTGTGATGGCTCTCGGCACCCTCGTGTCGAGGCTCACAGGCTTCCTCCGTGCCGGCCTCCTCGCCGCGGCGATCGGTATCTCCTTGCAGGCCGAGGTCTTCAACGTCGCCAACACCATCCCGAACAGCCTCTACATCCTCGTGGCCGGCGGCGTCTTCAACGCGGTCCTCGTGCCTCAGCTCGTCCGAGCGATCAAGAACGACCCGGACGGGGGCGACGCCTACGCGAACCGGGTCGTGACCCTTGGCGCGGTCGTCCTCGCCGGGGTCACTGCTGTCTTGGTTCTGGCCGCTCCCGCCCTGCTGCAGGTGATGGTCGACGGCAGCTTCTTCACCGATCCCGACCTCGCCGAGGAGCGCGCGTCGCTGATCGACTTCGCACGCTGGTGCATGCCACAGATCTTCTTCTACGGCATGTTCGTGTTGATCGGACAGGTGCTCAATGCTCGCGGCCGGTTCGGGCCGATGATGTGGGCGCCCATCGTCAACAACCTGATCTCCATCGCAGTCATCACGACATACCTGGTGGCCTATACCGACCAGCCGCCCGGAGGCGGCTACACCACGACGCAGGAGGTGTTGCTCGGTCTCGGGTCGACGCTCGGCATCGTCGCCCAGACCGTGGTGCTCGTCCCGTACCTGCGGGCGAGCGGCTTCGTGATGCGGCCGCGATTCGACTTCCGCGGCACCGGTCTCGGGCACACGCTGCGGCTCGGCATGTGGACGGTCGGCTTCGTCATCGTGAACCAGCTCGCCTTCTACGTCATGGTGCACCGCGCCACGGCCGGGGCCGCACAAGCGGCGAGTGGCGCACCGGAGGCGAGCGGCTTCACGGTGTACTCCAACGCTTTCCTGCTCACCCAGGTGCCGCACTCCATCGTCACCGTCTCGCTGGCGACGGCAACCATCCCCTTGATCTCGCGGCTCGCGGCGGACGGGCGACTGCGGGACGTCGGTCTGGAGCTGAGCGGGACGCTTCGTCTCGTGCTGTCGGTGCTCTTGCCGTTCGCGGTGGCGCTGCTCATCCTTGGCCCGGCGCTCGCGACCGTGATGTTCAGCTGGGGCCAAGCGGCCGGGAACACCGGACCTCTGGGCACCACGCTGGTCGCGTTCGCTCCGGGTCTGCTCATGTTCAGTGTCCACTACATCGTGCTGCGTGGCTTCTACGCGCTCGAGGACACCAGGACCCCGTTCTTCATCCAGTGCGTGATCGCTGCCGTCAACATAACCCTCGCGATCGGGTTGACGTCGGTGGCGTCCCCCCGCCACGTGGCCCCGGCGCTCGCGCTCGCCTACGGGGCGTCGTACGCCGTCGGAGCCGTTGTGTCGCTCGCCTTGCTGTCGCGCCGGCTCGGCGGGGTGGCCGGGGCCGAGCTCGGCCGCCTCGTCGTCCGCGTCGTGCTCGCAGCCGTGCCTGCAGCCGGCGCAGCCTGGCTGGCCATCTCCGGGCTGAAGGCCGGCGGTCTCGACGTGGCGAGCAAGAGTGACTCCCTGGTGGTGCTGGCAGTTGGGGGCCTGGTCGGCATGGGTGGATACCTCGCCCTGGCTCGACTGCTTCGGATCAGCGAGATCACCCGGATCGTGGCGCTTGTCACCTCGCGAGGTCGGCGCGGCTGAGCCTCACCGTTCCGTCCGCGGCCACCACCTACGATAAGAGTCGGGCCATGCCCATCGAACTGACACTGACCTGCGCAGCGGAGGGAGGACCGTGGGATCGCACCTGGTCGAGCCTGGTGCCGTGCTGGCTGACCGCTTCGTCGTCGAGGATCTGATTGCAGAGGAGGGCGCATCGAACTCCTGGAGGGCACACGACAAGATCCTCGCGCGGTCCGTCGTGCTCCAGATCCTTCCCACGGCCGCACCGCAGGCCGCCGAGATGCTCAGGGCCGCCAAGCAGGCGTCCCGAGTGGCCGACCCTCGGCTGCTGCAGGTCCTCGACGCGGTCGACGACGGCGAGCTGTCGTACGTCGTCCGAGAGTGGGCGGCAGGCCAGTCGCTCAACGTGATGCTCGCCGAGGGACCCCTGTCCGCCCGTCGATCCGCCTGGCTGGTGAGCGAGGTCGCTGCTGCGATGTGCATCGCCCATGTCACCGGGTTGTCTCATCGACGGCTGGCTCCCGACACAGTGGTGGTCACCACCTCCAGCGGTGTCAAGGTTGTCGGGCTCGGGACCTTCGCCGCCCTGCGCGACACCCAAGCGGACGACATCGCGGGAGAGGTGCACGACACCCGCGACCTGGGGCGGCTGCTCTACTCCTGCCTGACCGCTCGTTGGCCGGGCAGCGCGATCGCGGGCCTTCCTGCTGCTCCGAGCCATCACGGCAGGCTGCTGCGCCCGCGCCAGGTCCGCGCCGGGGTGCCGCGCTCCCTGGACGCGGTCTGCGACCGCATCCTCTCTGACTCGTCGCGGTACGGCGCACAGATCACGACCGCGGCCGAGGTCAGGGACGAGCTGATTCAGATCCTCGCCGCCGAGGGCTTCCCGACCGGAGTCGGAACCATCGCCGCGACAGCAGCACCCGACTCGGGCGCCCAGCTGCCGATCGACCCCCCGCCGGCGCTGTTGCCGCGTGCCGCCGGCCCTCCGCCGGG
>JACDHG010000104.1 GCA_013821195.1 Propionibacteriales bacterium | reverse complement strand
GACGTCCACACGTTGAGCCTGACCCCGAAGAACTGGTTGGCGGTGTCGACGCGGAGGTACTCGATCCAGCCACGTCCGAGCGTGTAGGCCATGACGTACAGCGCGAAGGCGCGACCGAAGCCGAGCTTCAGCCGCCGGTCGAGGTAGATGACCAGGCCCGCGACACCGAAGTCCCAGAGGAACTCGTAGAGGAACGTGGGATGGAACGTCTGCTGGTCCAAGGCGTCCGCGGGACGAAGGTCCCGGTCGATCTCGAGGCCCCAGGGCAGGGACGTCGGTTTGCCGAAGAGCTCCTGGTTGAACCAGTTCCCCCAGCGACCCAGCCCTTGCGCGAGGACGATGCCCGGTGCCAGGGCATCCGCGAACGCGCGGAACTTGATCCCCCGGCGCCGGCAGCCGATGTAGGCGCCCAGCGCACCGAGGGCGACCGCGCCCCAGATCCCGAGGCCGCCGCGCCAGATGTAGAGGGCGGTGATGGGGGAGTTACCAGCTCCGAAGTAGAGCTGAGGGTCGGTGAGCACGTGGTACAGCCGCCCCCCGACGAGTCCGAACGGAATCATCCAGACCGCCACCTCGCTGACGCTGTCAGGACGGCCACCGCGCGCCACCCAGCGCCTGTTGCCGAGCCACACGGCCACGACGACCCCGAGGACGATGCACAGCGCATAGGCACGGATCGGCAGCGGGCCAAGGTGCCACACGCCGTCGCTGGGGCTGGGGATGAAGGCTAGGTACATCGCGCGAGCAACCTACCCTGCTGACCTGGCGCCGGGGTTCACGACGCGGCCAGGGCGGTGATGTCGGAGACGAGGTCGACAACCGGGGTGCCCTGGGTCCAGATCACCGGCGCCACGTCCCCCCGAAACCCGATCACCTGGGCACCGTGGCCGACGTCGTAGCCGCCGCTCGGCAGGGTCCGCTTACCCTCGATGGCGACGTCCAGGCCGTCGGCCGCGGTCGCGATCGAGTGGAGATCACCTGTCAGCCCGACGAAGTCACCGTCGTAGCCATCCAGATAGCTCCGCAGCACGCCAGGAGTGTCCCGCGCCGGGTCGGTCGTGATGAACACCACCTGGGTCTGGTCCCGGATCTCCTCGGGAAGCTGCACCATCGCCTGGGTCAGGTCGCTCATGACGAGCAGGCACACGTCGGGGCAGTGGGTGTAGCCGAAGAAGACGATCGTCACCGGGTAGGCGGTGTCAGTGACCAGGTTGAAGTCGCGGCCGTTGGTGGCAGTCAGCGTCAGGTCCGGCATCTCGTACGGCGTCGCCGGCTCGGCACCCTTGAAGGTGTCATCCTGCCAGCCGTCAGAGATCACCACTCCGGCCGGGTTGTCCGGCTGGGGCTGCTCGGCGTCGCCACTGTTTCCGCACGCTGCCGCGCTCGTCGCGACCACGAAGCTCGCAAGGACAGCCAGGGCGGGGCGCACGGAGGGGGTCATCTGAGGTTTCAACTCTGCGCAGGCCCCCGAAGTTCCCCACGGGCTCCTCCGGCCAGCTCTCTCGTCAGCTTGGTCACCGACTCCACAGCCTCGTCGAGGCCTGCGGCGTCAAGGACGGTACGGACCAGTGCGCTGCCGACGATCACGGCGTCGGCGTACGACGCGACCTCGGCTGCCTGGGCACCGGACGACACGCCGAGTCCCACGCCGACGGGAAGATCGGTCACCTCACGAAGACGCCTGACGAGCCCAGGGGCGGCGCTGCTTGTCTCGTCCCGGGCACCCGTCACACCCATCACCGCCGTCGCGTAGACGAAACCCCGGCAGTGCTCGGCGGCGAGCCTGAGGCGCTCAGACCTAGAGGACGGAGCGACCAAGAACACCTTGTCGAGATCATGCCTGTCCGCTGCTGTGACCCAGTCGCCCGCCTCGTCCGGGATCAGATCTGGCGTGATGAGGCCTGCGCCGCCAGCAGCGGCCAGATCGGCAGCGAACCGCTCGACGCCGTAGCGCTGCACGGGGTTCCAATAGGTCATCACGAGCGTCGGCACACGCGCGGCCGTGGCCTCGACGACATGGAACACATCTGTGGTCCGCGACCCCGCTGCGAGCGCGGTCTCGGCGGCGGCCTGGATCGTGGGTCCGTCTATGACCGGGTCGGAGTACGGCAACCCGACCTCGACGACGTCGACACCGCCGTCGACGAGAGCCTGCATCAGCGCGATCGAGCCCTCAACCGTCGGAAAGCCCGCCGGCAGGTAACCGATGAGAGCAGCCCGGCCGTCGGCGCGCGCCGCAACAACCGTTGGTCCGACGCTTGTCACGAGAGATCCCCGACGGCATCTTCGACGACGTCTTCGACGACGTCGCTCAGGTCGACGAGGTCGAACCAGGTGGCGGCCGTCACCATGTCCTTGTCGCCACGCCCGGACAGGCACACCACAAGGGTCGCGTCGGGTCCGAGCTCAGTGGCCACGTCGTAGGCACCGGCGAGCGCATGGGCGCTCTCGATCGCCGGGATGATGCCCTCGGTCTTCGCCAGCACCACCATCGCGTCCATGGCCTGCGCATCGGTGATCGGCCGGTAGCTGGCTCGGCCCGTGTCTGCCAGCCAGGCATGCTCAGGGCCGACGCCTGGGTAGTCGAGGCCGGCCGAGATGGAGTGGGACTCGACGGTCTGGCCGTCCTCGTCCTGCAGCAGGAAGGATCGGGTGCCATGCAGGACTCCCACCTCACCGGCCGAGATCGTCGCAGCATGCCGGCCCGTCTCGAAGCCGTCTCCACCGGCCTCGAAGCCGAACAGCCGCACGTCGGGGTCGTCGACGAACGCCGCGAACAGGCCGATCGCGTTGGAGCCTCCCCCGACGCATGCCAGGGCACCGTCGGGAAGCCTCCCGAGCAGCTCGAGTGACTGGGCGCGTGCCTCGTCGCCGATCCCGCGGGTGAAGTCGCGCACCATGGCGGGGAACGGATGGGCACCTGCTGCCGTGCCCAGCAGGTAGTGGGTGGAGTCGACGTTCGCCACCCAGTCACGCAGCGCCTCGTTGATGGCGTCCTTGAGCGTCCGGCTGCCGCTCGCGACGGGGACGACCTCGGCGCCCAGCATCTTCATCCGGGCGACGTTGAGCGCTTGGCGCTCGGTGTCGACCTCGCCCATGTAGACGACGCACTCGAGGCCGAAGTACGCGCACGCGGTTGCTGCGGCGACTCCGTGCTGACCGGCTCCGGTCTCCGCGATGACCCGCTTCTTGCCCATCCGCTGGGTCAGGAGCGCCTGTCCCAGGACATTGCGGATCTTGTGGGCTCCGGTGTGGTTGAGGTCCTCGCGCTTGAGCAGCACCCTGGCGCCGACCACCTCGGAGAACCGGCTGGCGTCGTACAGCAGACTCGGCAGCCCGCCGTACTCGGACAGCAGCCGGCGGAACTCACCGGTGAAGGCGTCGTCGGCCATCGCCGTGCGCCAGCAGTCCTCGAGCTCGTCGAGGGGGGCGATCAGTGCCTCCGGCATGAACCGGCCGCCGAAGCGACCGAAGTGCCCGGTCGCGTCGGGCATCGGGTGTGTCATCTGAGCTTCTTTCGCGTTAGTGGCGCCGCTTGAGCGCCGGGTGCGCGCCGGCGGCGACCATGTCGGAGACTGCAGCCCCGGGGTTCTTGCCGGTCACCAGAGTCTCCCCGACGAGGACGACATCGGCTCCGCCGCGGGCATACTCGAGGACGTCGCGGGGTCCGCGGACTCCGGACTCCGCGACTCTGACCACGCTGTCAGGGAGCAGGGGTGCCACCCGGGCGAACGTCTCCCGGTCGACCTCGAGGGTCTTGAGGTCGCGTGCGTTGACACCGATCAGGTCCGCGCCCGCATCGAGAGCGCGCTTCGCCTCGTCCTCGGAGTGGACCTCGACGAGCGGGGTAAGGCCGATCGAGCGTGCCCTGTCGATCAGGCAGCACAGCTCATTGTCATCGAGCGCAGCGACGATCAGCAGGGCCAGGTCGGCGCCCGCTGCTCGCGCCTCCCACAGCTGGTACGACGTGACGATGAAGTCCTTGCACAGCACGGGTACGTCGACCGCGGCCCGGACGGCGCGCAGGTCCTCCAGGGTGCCAGCAAACCGGCGTTGCTCGGTGAGCACGCTGATCGTGGCGGCTCCTCCCGTCTCGTAGGCGACGGCCAAGGCAGCGGGGTCGCTGATGTCAGCGAGCGAGCCCATACTCGGGCTCGAGCGCTTCACTTCCGCGATGACCGAGACCCCCGGCGCCCGGTAGCCGGGCATCGGGTCAAGGGCGGTCAGCTGACGGGCGGCGGCTCTCTTGAGGTCGTCGAGACTGACAGCCAGCTGGCGAACGGCGAGGTCTTCGCGAACACCGGCGATGATCTCGTTGAGGACAGACATGTCTAGCGGCCGCCCAGACCCATAGCCTGCATGACCTTGCCGACGACTCCCGATGCCAAGATGAGTGCGGCTCCGACCCAGAAGACCGTCCAGCTCTCCACGACCAACCCCACGGCACCGACGCAGAAGCCGACGAGGCAGACGGCCACCGCCGTCCAGGCGGCGGGAGTCGATCCGTGGTTACTGGCCATCGATGAGCTTCCTTTGTGGACGCGTTGTCCGGCCCCATTGTGTCGTGTCGCGGTCACGACGTCTGAGTCGGGTCGCGGCCATGGTCGATCTCCCGCCACACGTCAGCGTGGGTCAGGTCGCCTCCGTCGACGCGGCCCTCGACACCAGCCCCGTCGCGACGAGACGCGGGTGCGTCATACCTGCTGCCCATGGCCACCCACCGGTGACCACGCGCGATCACGGCGACACCGGCGGCCAGGCACAGCAACGCAGCGGCGAGCGTCAGCCAACGCCACGGGCGCGTCGTCATGTCGTAGGGTCCCCCGCCCCAGCCCAACGCAGCCAGGCCCGCCTCGACCTGGTCGGTGCCGGATGGTGGCCGTAGCGTGGAGTAGACGATGACGGCGGAGCTGCAGACGATCACCGCGCCCAACGCGCGCCGCACCCACCCTCGAGTGGCGATGACCGCTCCGAACGACGCCAGCGCGACGACACCGAGGGCGCCTCCCAGGGAAGCGACCTCGACACCTGTGACCGAGGTCTTGATCTGCGGGAGGCCCGCCTGGGTGGCGGTGGCGGTGATCCACGGCCGAGCCAGGCCGACAGTCGCTGCGGTCGCTGCGAGCAGGCCCACGAGCACCGTCGCGGCATAGGTGCGCGCATGTCGACGCGCGGCCTCGGGTGTGTCGACCGCAGGTGACTCACGCGGCCGGTCAGCCAAGACCGGTATCCTGGTAGCTCGTGAGTGTCACCGGCCCATTGTCGCCGCTCAACCGTCGTCAGGTCGCACGGGTCCTGATTCGATCCGCCGTCGCACGGGTCCGTACTTCATGGCCGGCTCCTCGGCGCCGCGTCGAAGCAGGTCGTGGCGCCGGTATGGCACGCCGGGCCGGTCTGGTCGACGACGAGCAGCACGGTGTCGCCGTCACAGTCGACCCGCAGCTCGCGCACATGCTGGGTGTTCCCGGAGGTCTCGCCCTTGACCCAGTGGGTCTTGCGGCTGCGGCTCCAGTACGTCGCCCAACCGGTCTCGGCGGTGTGTCGCAGCGCCTCGGCGTCCATCCAGGCCAACATCAGCACCTGGTGCGTCATCACCTCCTGCACGACGACCGGCACGAGCCCGCGGTCGTCATACCTCACGGCGTCGAGCGCGGCTTCGAGACCTCTGCGGGTCGGGTCAGGCACCGCGCCATTGTCGCGCATGCAGTCGGGTTGTCACCGGACCGGGTGACCGGCGTGCGCCAGGCTCAGTTTCACCGTGCCGATCGACACCAGACCGTCGTGGAAGACGCTGGCCGCCAGCACCGCATCGGCTCCGGCCGTGGCTGCCGCTGGGAAGTCTGCTGCCTGCCCGGCTCCACCGCTGGCAATGACAGGGACGTGGACCACCGCACGGATGGCGGTGATCAGCTCGAGGTCGAACCCCTGCTGCGTCCCATCGGCGTCCATGGCGTTCAACAGGATCTCCCCGGCCCCGAGCTCGGTCCCGCGACTCGCCCACTCGAGTGCGTCGACGCCGGTGCTGATGCTGCCGCCGTGGGTCGTCACCTCGAACCCCGACGGTGCGCCGGCAGACCGCCGCGCGTCCACGCTGAGCACGAGAACCTGACGGCCGAAACGCTGGGCGATCTCCGCGACCACCTCAGGGCGCTCGAGCGCGCCAGTGTTGATGGCGACCTTGTCGGCGCCTGCCCTGAGCAGCGTGTCCACATCAGCGACCTGGCGCACTCCGCCGCCGACCGTGAGCGGGATGAACACCTGCTCCGCTGTGCGCCGCACCACGTCCAGCACCGTGTCGCGCCGGTCCTTCGAGGCCGTGATGTCGAGGAAGGTCAGCTCGTCGGCGCCCTCGGCGTCATAGCGGCGAGCCAGCTGGACCGGGTCCCCAACGTCGCGGAGCCGCTCGAAGTTCACGCCCTTGACGACGCGCCCGTCATCGACATCGAGGCACGCGATGACGCGGATCGCCACGGTCACGTGCGGGCTACCGCTGCGAGTGCGTCCTCCAGGGTGAACGCGCCGGTGTACAAGGCGGTGCCGACGACCGCGCCCTCGACACCTGATTCCACCAGGGTCGCGATCGCGAGCAGGTCGTCGATGGTCGAGACGCCGCCTGAGGCGACGACCGGTGCCTGCGTACGCCGGCACACGTCGGCTAGCAGGTCGAGGTTAGGGCCCTGCAGCATCCCGTCCTTGTTGACATCGGTGACCACATAGCGGGAGCAGCCGTCTGCGTCGAGACGCTCCAGCACCTCGTACAGGTCGCCGCTTTCCTGGGTCCATCCGCGAGCGGTCAACGTGGTTCCGCGCACGTCAAGACCGATCGCCACGCGGTCGCCGTACTCCTTGATGACGCGGCTGCACCAGGCGGGATCCTCGAGAGCCGCGGTGCCGATGTTGACTCGGCGGCATCCCGTGGCAAGGGCCGCTACAAGGCTCTCATCGTCGCGGATGCCTCCCGACAGCTCGACGTCGATGTCGAGAAACCGCACGATCTGGGCCAGCAGCTGCCGGTTGTGCCCACGTCCGAACGCGGCGTCGAGATCGACAAGGTGCACCCACTCGGCCCCGGCCGACTGCCATCGGAGGGCAGCCACGACAGGGTCGTCGGACACTCGTCCACTGCCGGCGACACCCTGCACCAGCTGCACGGCACGGCCTTCCGACACGTCGACGGCGGGGAGCAGCTCAAGAGCGGTCATAATGAGAGCCTAGTGTCGCTTGTCGAAATCCTCGGTCGTCCCTCATGACGCATCATGACGCAGTCGCGTTGTCGGAGCAGGCACCCGCGATGGTTTCCGCTGCCGGCCAAGAGCTGCCACGCGACCGGGCGGATCGGCGAGAGTGCGACGACACCTCACCCTAGGGCGGAAACTCGATGCCTTTCGGCAGGTCGACCGCAGACGGTGCGACCGAAAATTCTCGGACTTTCCGTTGTGTATAACGGGTTTCGGCTGGTTCTGTCGGCCCACTCAGGTAGACTCGAACACATGTTCGAGACGCAGGTCGATACCCCCACCGCCGACGAGTCGCTGTGCTACGCCGCCGACGTGCAGGCGATGTCAGCCGCAGCCGACGTCAAGCTGCTGCAGGTGGCCGCACACTGGGCCGACCTGCACGGAGTCCACGACCAGCCAGCAGACACCGCCACATTGCCGGGGATGGAGAAGCTGGTCCGCTACGGCGGCGACGGCACCCCCGAAGTGGCCGAGTTCGCCTGCGCCGAGCTCGCCGCCGAGCTCGCGATGTCCCCGTACGCCGGTCAGCTGCTCATCGCCGACGCCCTCGACCTGCGTCACCGGCTCCCGAGCCTGTGGGCCCGGGTCCGTGCCGGCGACGTCAAACCCTGGGTCGGGCGAAAGACCGCCCAGGCCACCCGGGACCTGACCGCCGCCACCGCCGCAGTCGTCGACACCTCGGTCGCGCCGTGGGCCGACCGGCTCACCTGGACCCGGCTGGAGTCGCTCGTCCACGCCACCGCGTTGGCCGCCGACCCCGACTACGCCAAGGCCGAACAAGACCGGGTCACCGACAACCTGGGGGTGTGGGTCAACCCATCCACCGACCTCGGCACCAAGACCGCGTTCATCCGCGCCGAGGCCACCACCATGACCTTCTCCGACGCCGCCCTCGACCGCACCGCAGACAGCCTCGGCCTCCTCGGCGACACCGCCAGCAAGGACACCCGCCGAGCCCGCGCCCTCGCCATCCTCGCCAACCCCCACCAAGCCCTCGACCTCTTCGCCGACGCCGCCACCGCCACCGCCAACCCCGACCCGGCCCCCGACGGGCTCACCGACGACACCGGCCTCGACCAAGCCGACCACCACGGCGCCGACGACCCAGGCACCCACCGCGACATCCAGCCAGCACCCACCCGGGCGGCGCACCACACCTGCGACACCTGCCGCGGCCGGGGTGGTCGGGTCGACTCCAGACCCCCGGCGACCGTCTACATCCACCTCAACGAGGACACCATCACCCGCGGGGCCCACGGGGTCGCCCGCACCGAAGGATCCGGGCCGATCACCGTCGACCAGGCCAAGCAGTTCCTCCGACACTGCCACGTCACCATCAAACCCGTCATCGACCTCGCAGGAATGACACCCATCGACGGGTACGAAGCCACCGACGGACTCCGCGAGGCCGTCCACCTCATCACCCCGGCCGACACCTTCCCCTACACCACC
>JACDHG010000023.1 GCA_013821195.1 Propionibacteriales bacterium | reverse complement strand
GACGGAGCCTGTTCCGGTGCCGACGACGACGACGCAGCCTGTTCCGGTGCCGACGACGACGACGCAGCCTGTTCCGGTGCCGACGACGACGACGCAGCCCCCGCCGCCGCCGCCGCCGCCTCCTCCGCCTCCGCCGGCCACTCACGGCAATGCGCAGGACGCCATCAAGTTCGCCTCCGCACAGATCGGTGAGCCGTATGTCTGGGGAGCCGCCGGGCCGAGCTCCTGGGACTGCTCAGGACTGACGATGCAAGCCTGGGCGAGCGCGGGCGTCTCCCTCCCGCACTACTCCGTCGCGCAGTACGCCGCCACGACCCCCGTCTCGGCGAGCAGTCTGCGCCCCGGCGACCTGGTCTTCTGGGCCAGCAACGCGTCGGACCCCGGCACGATCTTCCACGTCGGTCTCTACATCGGAGACGGCAACATGATCCACGCCGCCCGCCCGGGCGTACCCGTGAAGGTGGAGAGCATCTGGTACTGGGAGACGCCGGACTTCTTCGGCCGACCCTGACCTGGCCCGTCAGCCGCGACCACCACTCGGGGCAGCCTCCGTCGTCGGCTGGCACGCTTGTTCCATGACAGCTGTGCCCGCCTCGATCCCGAGCCCCGACCCCGACCTGCTGACGGCATACCTCGACGCTCCGTATGCCGACGTGTCAGCTCTCGTCAGGGCACAGCTGGCCAAGCGAGCCGAGATTCTCGACCTGCAGATCGAGCAGCCGGAAGGCGAGTTCCGCGAGACCGTGCTCGAGGCCCTGAGGGACATGGCCCGGACCGGGCACACCGGGCTCGGATTTCCTCAGCAGTACGGCGGCGGCGGCGACATCGGCGCCTCGATCGCCTCCGCCCAGGCGTTCGGCTACTCCGACCTGTCGCTCATGGTGAAGGCTGGAGTCCAGTTCGGCCTCTTTGGCGGTGCGATCCTCCACCTCGGCTCCGAGCGGCATCACGCCCGCTATCTGCATGACCTGATCACCGGCAAGCTGCTGGGCTGCTTCGCGATGACCGAGACTGGCCACGGGTCCAACGTGCAGGCCGTCGAGACCCAGGCGACGTACGATCCGCGGGCGCGGCAGTTCGTGATCCACACGCCGACCACGTCCGGACGCAAGGACTACATCGGGAACGCGGCAGCGCATGGACAGCTCGCTGTCGTGTTCGCTCAGCTCGTCGTCGGCGGCGAGGGCCACGGAGTCCACGCATTCCTGGTGCCGATCCGCGGCGAGGACCCGCAACCGGTGCCTGGTGTCACGATCGAGGACTGTGGACCGAAGCTCGGGCTCAAGGGCGTCGACAACGGCCGGTTGAGCTTCGACGAGGTGCGGGTGGAGCGCGACGCGCTGCTCAACCGGTACGCCGACGTGGACGACGAGGGACGCTACGTCAGCTCGATCGATGATGACGCTCGTCGGTTCTTCACCACGTTGGGAACCCTCGTCCAGGGGCGCATCTCGGTGGGTGGTGCCGCGCTGTCTGCGAGCAAGGTCGCGATCACGATCGCCACGCGGTATGCCGGCCGGCGTCGTCAGTTCGGGCCACCCGGGTCCGAGCGGGAGGCGACCCTGATGACCTACCGCGTGCATCAGCGGCGGCTGTTGCCGCTGATCGCCCGCGCCTACGCGTTGTCGGCCGCTCAGCAGGACCTGGTCGTCCAGCTGCATGAGAGCTTTTCGTTCGACGACCGTGAGCCGCGGGACCGGCGGGAGCTGGAGTCGCGGGCGGCCGGTCAGAAGGCATTGGCCACCTGGCACACGACGGCGGCGATCCAGACCTGCCGAGAGGCTTGCGGTGGCGCGGGCTACCTGGCGGAGAACAGGTTTGCTGCGCTCAAGGCAGACACCGACGTCTTCACGACGTTCGAGGGCGACAACACCGTCCTCCTGCAGCTGGTCGCCAAGGGACTGATGACACAGTTCCGGGAGGACTTCAACGACCTCGCCCCGATCGACATGGTGCGGTTCGCCGCCGCCGCCGCGGTGGAGACCGTGATGGAGAGGACGGCGCTGCGGCAGCTGGTCGAGCGTCTCCGCGACGCAGTACCCAGCAAGATGGATGACGCGGGGCTGCTGGACTCCGCCTACCACATGGGCATGTTCCAGTGGCGCGAGGCGCATCTGCGCTCGAGCCTGGCGCGGCGTCTCAAGCGCGGCGTCGACGAGGGCCTTGACCCCTTCACCGTCTTCGCCGGCTGCCAGGACCACATGATCACCATGGCCCGGGCTCACATCGAGCGCGTCGTGCTGGAGTCGTTCGTCGCCAACGTTGCCCGCGCCGACGAGTCAGTCAGGCCAGTGCTCGAGAAGCTTGTTGCTCTGCACGCACTGACCACGATCGAGGCCGACCGGGCCTGGTTCCTCGAGCACGGTCGGCTGGCGTCGGCGCGCTCCAAGGGGGTCACGGCGATGGTCGGTCGGCTGTGCGCGGACCTGGCATCTGTCGCGGAGCCGCTCACCGACGGGTTCGCGATCCCCGAGGAGCTGATCAGGGCGCCGATCGCCCGCCGCGGCTGAGGCATCGCGAAAGAGGGATCAGGTGCCGAGGGTGCGGGCCAACAGGGTCCGTCGGTTGCGGTGGGTTCTGGTCGACATCTGCCTCAACGGCCAACAGCTGCGCTGCGACGTTGTAGGCGCTCGCCGGAATCGGTGCGTGCCCTTGTGGTGGAGTCACCATGCCAACGCTTCACATCCAGGCTGCGCGGGCATGGCTCCGCGCGATCCGCCTGCGCTCCACGACTAGTGGTCGTCGACGTTAGTTCGTCGGGGGTCAGGCTGCCGGATTGAGCGGCTTGTGGGCGGCGAGCCGGTGGAGGTAGGCGTTGAGGTCTGCCTTGGTGTAGCGCCAACTGAAGGCCGTGTGCCGCCATGTGTCGGAAGACGTACCCGACCCGGGCCGGCGGGGTGTCGTGTCCCGCCATGTGTCGGAAGACGTACCCAACCCGGGCCGCCGGGTGTCGTGTGCCGCCATGTGTCGGAAGACGTACCCAACCAGGGGCCCCCGGTCAGCAGCTGCGTGGTGCCGGCTGCGTTATGGCGGCTCAGCCAACCAACGGGGGATTCGGGCTCTACCGAGTCAGCCACCACGCCTACCTACCGAGCGTCCTGCCCACCGGGGGGTACCGCGGGGGAGTCCCGAGGACGCACTCGACACCGCCTGCGGCGGCTGCCTCGGCGACCCCACCGCCTGGATCAGGCCCCCGAAGAACTAACAACGAGAAGCACTAGTGGGAGACGCGTCTTTTCGCCGCGAGCGGACCCTTGTGTCCTCTCGACCGAAGAGACTCAGGTCTGGCCATCGGACCTCGATGCTGCAAGGCTCGGACCAGTCAAGCCATGGGAGACACAATGAGCGTCTACAAGATCGTTGAGATCGTCGGGACCAGCGACTCGTCGTGGGAGGACGCGGCGGTGCAGGCCGTGAACACCGCGAAAGCGACTCTCCGCGATCTGCGTGTCGCAGAAGTGGTCGAGCAAGACCTCGACCTGGCTGGTGAAGAAGTGGTCTTCAGAACGAAGTTGAGTATTTCGTTTAAGTACCAGGCCGACTGACGTCGAGCTTCGTGGTGTCGGCCACGTTCCCCCGGCGCAGAACTCGGTGGATCGGCTACGACGAGGCCGCCTATCGTGCTGCGAGTGCACGGACCGCGGCTTCGAGTGATCTGGATCTGTGGTGCCGCTGGAGCAGGCAAGTCGGTAGCAGCGTGGGCGTTGTTCGAGGCACTCGCAACGGCGGGGCGACGGGTTGCTTACGTCGATATCGACCAACTCGGCATGCTCTATCCCGCGGCCGACGCCGACCTTGGGCGACACTCGTTGAAGGCCGAGGCACTAGCTGCGTTGGCGCCCGGCTACGTGGCGGCCCAAGCACAGGTTCTTGTTGTCTCTGGTGTTGTGGACGTTGACACCGGACCCGGGACGGCTCTGGCTCAAGATGTCGACCTGACGCTGTGTCTGCTCTCGCCTGACCCCGCCGCGCTGCGCGAGCGGATTCTTGCTCGGGGCCGGGACGAGGCGGATGCTGAGGAGGCGGTGGCAGAGGATGCCGTGCTCCGAGACGCGACGTTCGTAGACGTCGCAATCGCGACTTCCGGACTGTCGGTGACGGACACCGTCTCGCGGCTGCGGGAGTTCTGCTGGGTACCGGACCACGATCCGGACGTCGCCGTCGACGCGGGGGGCCGATGGTGTGAGGTGCACGGCCAGGTGGTCTGTTCGCCGTCAGACATGGACGTCGTCGTGGTCACAGGTCCGCGCGCGGCGGGCTCGTCGACGATCGGGTTCGGGTTGAATATGGGGCGGTGGCGTGCGGGCCGCAGGACCGGTTTCGTGGACCTGCAGCAGCTCGGGTTCATATCTGAGCGAGGCAGCCGGACTGCCAACGAGACGACTCTGGCGATCGGTCAACTGGCAGTGATGCACAACCTGATGTCCGAGCGTGGCGCGGAACTGCTGGTGGTGAGTGGGCAACTGGCTGTCTCCGACCGTGCGACGCTGCGGGCGGCGCTCAGGGCGGCCCAGGTCACCCTGGTCCGCCTCCGAGCCGACTCGAAGACCCTTAGGGAGCATGTGCACAGCCGCGCTGAGGGCAACCAAACGCGTCTTGCCGGTGACGACCTCCTGGATGCCGACCAGGAGCATCAAGATGTCGTCGTCGCCTCTGCTCTCGACGAGCAGCACGTGCTCGACGCTTCCGCCGCCGATGACGCCGTCCTCGAGGTAAGCGGCCGAACCGCCACCGACGTCATCGCGGAGGTCGACATCCTGAATTTCGGGTAGTGGAACGCCGGGTCCGCCGCGGTCCAGGTATCTGGGGATCACGCGTCATACCGCCGCCTCTCTGCAACGAGAGGGCGCTTTTCGGAGAAGTCGAGGACGCTCGTGTCCCGGTGACGGTTGGATGGTCTGGGATGCTCTTGGGGTGGACGAGAAGACGGCGGGCGCGGTGGCGTGGCTGCTCGCGGCCGAGGATGCGGCGGTGCGGAGCCTGACCCGACGCGACCTGCTGGGGGAGGACTCGGTGGCGGATCGGGCAGCCATCACCACGGGGCCGTGGGTGTCGGCGTTGCTTGCCGGGCAGCAGGAGGACGGCGGGTTTGGAGGCGACGCGTACCGCAAGTGGACGGGCGCGCATTGGCGGTTGGTCTCGCTGGCAGAACTCGCCGCACCGGCCGACGACCCGCGCGTCACAGCCGCCGCGGAGCATGTCTTGGCCTGGATCGTCGAGGACCTGAAGTACCCGCCACGTGTGGTCGACGGGCTGCCGCGCTCGCACGCCAGCGTGCACGGCAACGCGCTCGGCGCGTGTACCCGGCTCGGACTCGCCGGAGACGAGCGCACCGAGCGGCTAGCCGAGGCGATCATCTCCTGGCAGTGGCCGGACGGCGGCTGGAACTGCGACAACCGGGCCGACGGACACAGGTCGTCGTTCCACGAGTCGCTACGCACTGCTTGGGGCCTGCAAGAGTACGCCGCGGCTACCGGTCACCCCGGCGCCCGCGAAGCCGCGGATCGGGCCGTCGAGCTGTTCCTCCAGCATCGGGTGTTCCGCCGCGGGGGCACCGGCGAGCCGATCAATGCCCGCTGGCTGTCGACGCCTTACCCCTCGTACTGGCACTACGACGTGCTTTCCGCATTGCTCGTCATCGCGCGCGCGGACAGAAGCACCGACCCGCGTGCCTCCGACGCTTTGGACCTGGTAGAGGAGAAGCGCCGACCCGACGGCCGGTGGAACGCCCAGGCACAGTGGTGGCGCGCAGCCGACAGCAAGACCACGCCCGAGGTCGTCGACTGGGGCAGCGCTGGTGAGCCCAACCTGATGGTGACCCTCAACGCGCTGCATGTGCTGGCCGCGGCCGGTCGGGTGAGCCTTGGCCAGTGATCGCGATGCCGGACCTGCCGACCCACCCGCCTGACACCGACCCGAGTTCCGCCAGGTTTCGCGGTAACGGGATTCCGGGTCAGGAGTCGCCTGCGGCTTACCGCCGCCGATGACTGTCAAGGCGTGAGGCCGCCGTCACCGACACGACGCTCGCTCCCGCCCGAGGCGTCAGCCGGCGACGCGGCTGCGGTCTGACGAGGGCTTGTCCTTCTTGGTCTTGCTCGAGTCGGATGACGACCTCTTCGAGTCGGACGACGACTTCTTCGAGTCTCCGTCCGTCGACTTCTTCGTTTCCCCGCTCGACGAGGACTCCTTCGTATCCGACGCCTTGGAGGATGAGCCGTCCTTCGCGTCGCTCTTCGGGTCGCTCTTGCCGTCGCTGGAGGATGTGTCGGAGTCGTGGGCGGGGGTGGGCCGGCTGTCGTTGCGGTAGAAGCCCGAGCCCTTGAAGACGACACCGACGGCGCTCAGGATCTTCCGCAACCGCCCTTCACAGGTGGGGCAGGTGGTCAGGGAGTCGTCGGTGAAGCTCTGGCGCACCTCGAGCTCTCCACTGCAGTCCGCGCAGGCGTACTGGTAGACCGGCACTGCTGGCTCCTTTGTCGCTGCGACACGCCTCGCGTCTCACCTTCGACACGCCTCACGAGAGTTGGCACTCTGCCTGGTCGACTGCCAGGCAGTCTCCATTGTGCGTCACAAGCTCCCCGCACGCAAAAACCCGGTGTGCGACGGGCACAATAGCCACCGTGCGTCGACCTCGATGGATCCGAGTGCTCACCTGGAGCGGTCTCATCCTTGCCGTCGCGCTCGTGGCGACACTGCTGACCGCGTTGTGGACCGTGCAACGCTCGATGCCCCAGACCGAGGGGTCGATCACTCTCCAAGGCCTCGACGGCGAGGTCGTCGTCATCCGCGACGACCACGGCATCCCGCAGATCTACGCCGACTCGGCCGACGACCTGTTCTTCGCGCAGGGCTTCGTGCAGGCGCAGGACCGGTTCTTCGAGATGGACGTCCGCCGCCACCTCACCGCCGGCCGTCTCAGCGAGCTGTTCGGTGCTGCCGCTCTCGACACCGACACGTTCGTACGGACGATGGGGTGGCGCCGCGTCGCCGAGCAGGAGCTCCCGCTGCTCCGCCCCCAGACGCGGAGCTACCTTCAGCACTTCTCGCAAGGGGTGAACGCCTACCTGGCGGACCGCCGTGGTGCCGAGCTCTCGCTCGAGTACGCCGTTCTCGGCCTCAACCGGGTGGACTCGGCTCCGGAGCCATGGACTCCCCTCGACTCGCTCGCATGGCTCAAGGCGATGGCCTGGAACCTTGGCAGCAACATGGACGAGGAGATCACCCGCTCGCTCCTCTCGACGGAGCTGACCAGGCAGGAGATCGCCACCCTGTACCCGCCGTACCCCTTCGACCAGAACATGCCGACGGTCAACCAGGGAGCGGTCGTCGACGGGGTGTTCGAGCAGGACGCCACCCGCAGCGGGACCCGGATGCCCAACCGACCGGGGTACCTGTCAGGCGGGCAGGAGGCGCTGATCCGCGCACAGCGAGCCAGCGACGGAGTCAGCGAGCTGTTGGGGCAAGGAGGCGGACTCGGGTCCAACGCCTGGGCGGTCTCCGGCGAGCACACCGAGAGCGGCGCGCCGTTGCTGGCGAACGACCCTCACCTCGGGCCGTCGATGCCGAGCGTCTGGTATCAGATGGGTCTGCACTGCAACGACGTGAGTCGCGACTGTCCGTTCGACGTGAGTGGCTTCACCTTCGCCGGTTTCCCAGGCGTGGTGATCGGGCACAACGCGAGGATCGCCTGGGGTTTCGCCAACCTCTATCCCGACGTCCAGGACCTCTACCTGGAGAAGGTCTCTGAGGACAGCGTGCTGTACGACGGGCGGCAGGTCGCGCTGCAGACCCGCGAGGAGACGTTCAGCATCGCCGGAGAGGACGAGCCGGTCACGATCACGGTCCGCGAGAGCCGTCACGGACCACTGATCTCCGACGTGAGCGACGATATCGCTGCGGTCGGCGGCGACGCGCCCGTCCCCGCTGCCTCGCCGCCTCGCGACGAGGGCTATGCGGTGGCGCTGCAATGGACGGCGCTGACCCCGGGGCGTACGGCCGACTCGCTCTTCGCCATCAACAGCGCCTCGAACTTCGACGACTTCCGCGAGGCGGTCCGTGACTTCCAGGCACCGAGTCAGAACCTCGTCTACGCCGATGTCGACGGTCACATCGGCTACCAGGCGCCAGGGACCATCCCCATCAGGCGAAGCGGTCACGGCGACGTGCCCGTCCCCGGCTGGGACCCGGCGTACGGCTGGGCCCCTGACCCGATCCCCTTCGACGCGCTGCCCAGCGTTCTCGACCCCGAGGACGGGTATGTCGTCTCGGCCAACCAGCCGGTCACGGACCGCGGCTATCCGTACTACCTCGGCAGCTCCTTCGACTACGGCTACCGGGCTCAGCGCATCCGCAACCTCCTCGAGGGTAGCGACAAGCTGACCCCCGACGACATGACTCGCATCCAGCTCGACGACTACAGCTCCTTGGCGAGGCAGGTCACACCGATACTCCAGACGATCGAGATCGAGGACGACTACTACCGGGCGGGTCGGCGGGTGCTGTCCGGCTGGGACTTCCGGATGGACGCGGACTCCGCGGGCGCCGCGTACTTCAACGTCGTCTGGAGCAAGCTGCTCGAGCTGACGTTCTCCGACCAGCTGCCAGCCGACACCCGGCCGGACGGCGGCTCGCGATGGTGGGCCGTCATGCTCACGATGCTCGACGAGCCCGGCAACGAGTTCTGGGACGACGTCGAGACCGCTGACGTCGTCGAGAAGCGTGACGACATCCTGTTCGAGGCGCAGCTCCAGGCGCGCGACGAGCTCACCGCACTGCTCTCGCGCAATCCTGGTGACTGGCGCTGGGGGAGGCTGCACTTGCTGACACTGCGCAACCAGTCCCTCGGATCAGCTGGTTCGCCGGTGGGCTTCCTCTTCAACCGTGGACCCTATGAGCTCAGCGGCGGCCCGGCGGTGCCCAACGCGACCGCCTGGGACGCGACGGAGGGCTATGAGGTGACGGTGGTGCCCACCATGCGTATGGTCGTGCCCCTCGACGACCTCGATGCCGCCCGCTGGGTAAACGTGACGGGGGCCTCTGGGCACGCCAACAACGACAACAACACCGACCAGACAGAGCTCTGGGCAGCCGGCGAGACGCTGCCGTGGGTGTTCACCCGGGACCGGGTGGAGAAGGCCGGCGAGGACGTGCTCACCCTCGAGCCTTCCTAAAACCCGACGTCGACGCGGATGTGATCGGCTCGCGAGGTGTGGTCCGTAGCACCCGCGACTCGGTGACGATGACGTCCACCCGCTCGTCGTGGGCGTCTGCGGGTACGACGTCGACCACCTCGTCGTCGTACAGCAGCAAGACGCGAAGCGCTCGGGGACGGGTCCGCCCGAGCGCGCGGTCGTAGGACCCGCCGCCACGCCCGAGCCTGTCGCCCTGAGGCGAGCCCGCGAGGCCGGGACAGATCACCACGTCGGCGTCGGTGATCGCGCCGGGTCCCAGCCGCTCGCCGTCGGGCTCCGGGATCGAGCGCCGTCCTCGCCGCAACCGGGGCGAGTGATAGCGGGTCCACTCCAGATCGTCGTCGTCGAGCAGGCAGGGCAGCAGCACCACCAGTCCTCGGTGGTGCAGCGCCTCGAGCAACCCGCGAGTGCCGGGCTCGTCCGCAGTCGACGCGTACGCTGCGACCATCTCGGCGGTGGCGATCTCGTGGAGGTTGAGCACGCGGCGGGTGATCTCGCCGGCGGCCGCGTCGATCTCCTCGTTGGTGCGCCAGCCCCGAGCCTTGAGCATCCGCTGCCGCAGCTGGTGTTTGCCGGGCACCGAGGCGGCGGAGCTCACCAGCCCGTCCTCAGCGAAATTCCCCGCGCTCGACATCAGACTTCTCCGTTACCCAGAAGTACCCGGCTCAACCCTCGACCTCGCCGACGGGTGGCGAAGAGGTGCAGGAACTGACCGCTACCATGCGGTTGCATGAGCGCCGAAGGTCTTGCCGCAGCACAGTCGAGGATGCGTGAGGCGCAGGTCCCCGCCGTCGCGATCGATGTGTTCTCCCACTACTACGCACTGCTGGAGAGCGGCGAGACCGGCGTCATGGCGGAGTCGGGCCTCGAGCCTCTCCGCGACCCGCCACACATCGACCACCTCCATGTCGACGAGCAGTCGGCTCGCGACGCGTTGGCTGCCACCGTGGTGGTCAAGCTCAACGGCGGTCTCGGCACCTCGATGGGGATGGAACGGGCGAAGTCGCTGCTGGAGGTCCACGAGGGTCTCAGTTTCCTCGACATCATCGTCAGACAGGCGCAGAAGCTGCGCGAGAGGTCGTCGGCGCCACTCCCGGTCGTCTTCATGAACTCCTTCCGCACACGCGAGGACACCTTGGGGGCCCTGGCAGGCTATGTCGACCTGGCTGTTGAGGAGGTCGCCCTCGACTTCGTGCAGAGCCGCGAACCCAAGCTCCGTGCCGACGACCTGATGCCTGTCGACTGGCCCGCCGAGCCGGACCTGGCCTGGTGCCCTCCAGGTCACGGTGACCTCTACACGGCCCTCACGTCGTCAGGGGTGTTGAAGCAGCTGATCGACGCGGGCTACCGGTACGCGTTCGTGTCCAACTCCGACAACCTCGGGGCTGCCGCCGACTCGCGGATCGCCGGGTGGTTCGCGGCATCGGGGGCGCCCTTCGCGAGCGAGGTGTGCCGACGTACGACGGCGGACCGCAAGGGTGGACACCTCGCCGTCCGACGACGGGACGGGCAGCTCGTACTGCGCGAGTCGGCACAGACCGCCCCGGAGGACGCGGCAGCCTTCAGCGACGTGACTCGGCACCGCTTCTTCAACACCAACAACCTCTGGCTGGACCTGGGCAGCCTGGCCGACACGATGGAGCGGACAGGTGGAGTCCTCGGGCTCCCGCTGATCCGCAACGAGAAGACCGTCGACCCAGGGGACAAGAGCTCGCCCGCCGTGATCCAGATCGAGACGGCGATGGGTGCGGCCGTCGAGGTGTTCGAGGGTTCGCAGGCCTTGGAGGTCGACCGGTCACGCTTTCTGCCGGTGAAGTCCACCAACGACCTCTTGGTGCTGCGGTCGGACGTCTACACGCTCGGCGAGGACTTCTCGGTGCGGCTGGCGCGGGTTGGCGATGCGCCGTACGTCGACCTCGACAGCGACTTCTACCGGCTCATCAGTGACTTCGACGTGCGGTTTCCTGCGGGAGCGCCGTCGCTGGCCCGGGCGTCGTCGTTCATCGTGCACGGGGACTGGACGTTCGAAGCCGGCGTCACAGTCGAGGGCGACGCCAAGATCGGAGCAACCGGCTCGCCCGGTGTGATCCGGGAGGGCACCCGGCTCGAGGGTGGCGAAGGGTTGACCGGCGGCTGGACCGTCCGCGAATCCCGACCCCCCCGCGCCGAGTAGGACCGACCGATGCCAGGCACCGTGTCCTGGACCGGCACTGACCGCCACCTCGTCCATCGCCCACGGCGGAGAGACCCGCGGCACCATCGGCCACGGCACGGCCGGCCTGCGCCGCTTACATGCACCGGGCCCGCCAGTACCACCCACTGCACCTACCCGCACTACTCGACGGCTGACGAATGTCCACCAGCGATCCCGGTCTCAACGTGGCCGCCCTACAAGCCCTACGGCGCCCGCGACCCGGCGCCGTCGAACGACCACACGGATCCGCGAGCACCTGGACACACATGACGGCTACGTCGCGTCAGACAATGTGTATGGGGGCGGCAGCGACCGGCTCCTATCGCTATCGGTAGACGTCGCTGCGGCGGTCGATGTGCACGATCTCTATTCGGCGTCCTTCCCCGATGATTGCGTAGACGACCCGATAGTCGCCGCGGCGGGCCGAGTGCAGGCCGACCAGTTCGTCGCGGAGGGCTTTGCCAACCCGGTGGGGGTTCGCCACGAGCGGTCCAAAGATGAACTCGACGCAGGCTGTCGCGATCTTCTCCGGAAGCCGCTGTAGGTCGCGGGCGGCACGAGCAGTGATCAGAACCTGGTACGGCTCGCTCACGCGACCCCGTAGCGCGCCTTGATCTCGTCGTTGTCGGCAAATCGATCGGCTGCGGCGTCCGCCTGCCCCTCCCGGACAGCCTGCACGGCGCCGGGGGTGCCGAGGATTTCCAGGGTCTCCTCGATGGAGGCGAGGTCATCGGCCGAGATCAGGACGGCGGCCGGGTGGCCATGTCGCGTGATGGTGACCCGTTCGTGGGTGCGCTCAACGTCGGCGACGTACTCCGAGAGCCGGTCACGGGCCTCGCCTAGCGGTACGGCAGTCATGTGAGGCATTGTAGCCAAAACTACGGGCAAAGACTACGGGGCGACGAGATCACCAAAAGTGCTCGCGAAGTGGGGCGCGTGCCTCACGGGAGATGTGCTCGCGAAATGCGGGGCGTACGCCCAGGTCACCGTGCGGATGAACAAGTACTCGGTCCCCGCCAGGCTGGTCGGCCGCCCGGTCCGGGTCCTGCTCCACGCCAGCGATCTGGCCGTCTACGACGGCACCACCGAGGTCGCCCGGCACGAACGCCTGATGACCAAGGGCGCCGGCTAACCGTAGGCTCGCCGCAGGTAGGACTCGAGCACCTCCGGGAGGATCGTCGGGGTGTACAGCCGCAGGTCGGCGGGGTCGGCCGGGAGCAGCCGACCGTACGACGAGAGCTCGGTGTCGGACGCGGTGATGCGGTAGCGGCGGCTCTCGTCGAGTGGCTCGCCGTTCATCCGGAAGGTGTCCCCGTCGGTCTCGACGCCGATCATGTGCAACCGCCCGTAGGGTCGACCCCGAAAAGTGCGCGGAACCGTGGCGGAGTACTCGGCCGAGAGTCCTTGGGTCAGCACCGACCGCAGTTGTGCACCAGTGAGGGTAGCGGTGGCGGGGTTCGCCGGTGAGCTGGTCGCCGCCCAGACGTCGCCACGAGTCACCCTGCCGGCGGGCAAGCCGGCCGAGCACTGGGCCGCGATCAGTAATCCGACCTCGCCAGGCTGCGCGTCGAGCAGTGCGGCAGCGACGAGCCGTGCGACCGGGCTGTCGCCGCATTCGGACCAGCTGATCGCCTCGGGGAGCATCGCGACCGGCTCGGCGAGCCAGGCGGCCAGGTCGCGCTCGGCGCTGGCGAGCGCCTCGATGACCAGTTGGTCCGCTGGGGCCTCCCCCGAGACCGCCTCGAGGCTCATCGATGCGACCCGGACGCCGTCGCGGTCGAGCTGGATCGTGATCCGGCCGAGCCAGTCGCCGTTCCACCCGGCCTGCGCGATCGGCACGCCGTGGTCCACGTCCCCCGCCTCGAGGACGTCGTGGCTGTGTCCGCCGACGATGAGGTCGACCTTGCCCCGCAATGCCCAGCTGATCCCACGGTCTTGGTGGATGCCGCAATGGCTGAGCAGCACCACGACGTCGGCTCCAGCTGCTCGCAACACGTCGGCCTGGCTCCGTACGACGGTCACCCGGCCCTCCTCACGCAAACCGAAGGCGTCGTACTGAGGGTAGTAGTCGGTGGCGCCGATCACGCCGACAGTCAGGTCGCCGGCCGACACCAGCCTCGAGGCGGCCGCACCATGCGGAACCGCTCCGTCGCGTGTCACGTCGCACAACAGCGGGGGTGAGCCGAGCGCGTCGGCATAGTCCGGCAGGACCCCGGGGCCGTAACGGAGAATGCCTCCGTTGCCCACGACCGCGGCGTCGACCCTGGCGGCGCCCAGCAGCCGCCATCCGGCCACGCCGTAGGTCATCGCCGAGAGCCGGACGCTGGCATCCTCCACGTCGCCGCCGTCGAAGACGAGCACCGGATGTCCCGCGGCCTCCCGGATCGAGCCGGCACGGGCACTGAGCCGGGCCAGTGCCGCGAACCTGCCGTGGACGTCGTTCCAGTGCAGGATCTCCAACGTGGCCATGGCGACGATCCTGCCAGGGCCCCGAGTCGGCTCGACCGGGGAGGCTCGACCGGCGAGGACTAAGGTTGGCGACGGCGACTTCGGGGCGCCGCACCCCACAGGAGAGTTGATGCGCAGCGTTGACGAGCACCTCAGCACCATCTTGGAGGCGGTGGCCCCCCTGCCGCCGTACGAGCAGCCGTTGCTCGAGGCGGTCGGGCTGCCGATCTGTGAGGACATCACCGCGGCCATCGACCTGCCGACGTTCGACAACTCTGCAATGGACGGCTACGCCTGCCGGCTCTTGGACCTGGAGGGCGCGTCTCGGGACGCGCCGGTACGGCTCCCGGTCGTGGGCGAGTCTGCTGCCGGCCAGAGCAAGGCCTACGGGCTCGCTCCGGGCCAGGCCGTCAAGATCATGACCGGCGCGCCGTTGCCGTCCGGCGCCGACGTGGTGGTGCCGATCGAGTGGACGGACGGTGGTCGGGCCAACGTCACCATCGTCCAGGAGCCGTCGCCACGGCAGCACGTTCGCTCGCGCGGTGAGGACGTCAGGGGGGGTGACCTGCTGCTGGAGGAGGGCACGGTCTTCGGGCCCCGGCAGGTCGCGGTCGCGGCGGCTACCGGTCGCTCGGTCGTCAAGGCGAGGCCGCGGCCGCGGGTCGTGGTGCTGTCGACGGGAAGTGAGCTGCGTGATCCCGGTACGGCGCTTGGCTTCGACTCGATCTATGACTCCAACTCCTACTGCCTGGCGGCGGCGGTACGGCAGACGCAGGCCATCGCCTACCGCGTCGGGAGCGTTCCCGACGACCCTCAGGAGCTGACGGACACCCTGTCCGACCAGCTTGTGCGGGCCGACCTGGTGGTGACGAGTGGCGGGGTCAGCAAGGGTGACTACGACGTGGTGAAGGACGTGCTGACCCGTGTCGGAACAGTGCGGTTCACCGAGGTGGCGATGCAGCCGGGCAAGCCGCAGGGGTTCGGGGTCATCGGAGAGGACGAGACGCCGATCTTCACGCTGCCGGGCAACCCGGTGTCGGCGTACATCTCGTTCGAGGTCTTCGTGCTGCCTGCGATCCGCCGCATGATGGGGATGCTGCCCTACCGGCGCCCGCTCCTGCGGGCCCGGGTGACGAGTGGGTTCGGGTCGCCGCGCGGGCGCAGGCAGTTCGTCCGCAGCACCTTCGAGGTGACGGCGAAGGGTGCGGAGGTGACGCCGATCGGTGGCCACGGCTCCCACCTGCTCGGCAGCCTGTCGATGTCGAACTCGCTGATCGTCGTGCCGGACGCCGAGACAGAGGTCGTGAAGGACAGCACGGTCGACGTCATGGTGCTGGACAGGGACCTGTGATGACGGCTCCCGATCCCCCTGAGGGACCTCGACTGACCCATGTCGACGAGTCCGGCGCGGCACGGATGGTCGACGTGTCGGAGAAGTCGGTGACGACCCGAGAGGCGGTCGCGACCGGCCGGGTGCGGATCTGCGCTGCGGTGGTGGACCTGCTGCGCGGTGACGGCGTCCCCAAGGGTGACGCGCTCGGTGTCGCCCGGGTGGCCGGGATCATGGCGGCCAAGCGCACTCCGGACCTGATCCCGCTCTGTCACCCGATCGCGGTGAGCTCGGTGGCGGTGGACCTCCTCGTCGCCGATGATGCTGTCGAGATCACGGCAACGGTCGGCACCAGCGACCGCACCGGCGTCGAGATGGAGGCGCTGACAGCCGTGTCGGTGGCGGCGCTGACGATCATCGACATGGTCAAAGCCGTCGACAAGGGCGCGGCCGTCGAGCGGGTGGAGCTCGTGCGCAAGTCCGGCGGACGGTCCGGCACCTGGCAACGGACCGCAGCGGTCGACGCAGCCGATGACTGAGCGCAGGGCTGTCGTCATCTCGGTGTCGAACCGCGCTGCGGCGGGCGTGTACGAGGACACGACCGGCCCGCTGATCGTGGCCGCCCTCTCCGACCACGGGATCACGGATGTGCGGGGGATCGTCGTACCCGATGGCGACCCGCTGCGTGGAGCGTTGCAGGATGCGGTCCGCGGCGATGCCGACCTCGTCGTGACCACGGGCGGCACGGGGTTGACGCCGACCGACAGGACGCCGGAGATGACCCGCTCCGTGATCGATGTCGAGATCCCTGGGATAGCAGAGGCGATCCGGGCAGCAGGCGCCGGCAAAGGCATTGCGACCGCGGCGCTCTCGCGTGGGCTGGCTGGTCTTGCGAGGGGGAGCCTCGTCGTCAACCTGCCGGGCTCCCCGGGTGGGGTCAAGGACGGGCTGCGGGTGCTCCTTCCGCTGCTCGAGCATGCTCTCGACCAGATCAGAGGTGGGGACCACGCACGCACCGACGACGGCGGTGCGACCTGAGCGCGCCGGGCTGGCCGGCGACCCTCCGTGCGGACCGAGTGGGGCTGCGGCCCATCACGGGGCGCGACGCATCACGGTGGGAGCAGCTGCGCAACGCGAACGTCGACTGGCTGGTGTCGTGGGAGTCGACCCGCCCACCGGAGTCGAAGGACCGCAACACGGGTTACCGTGCGCTCACGGCTGATCTGGTCCGACAGGGGAAGTCCGGACGCTCGCTGCCCTTCGTCGTCACGTACGACGACCTGATGGTCGGGCAGCTGACGGTGACCGGCATCACCTGGGGGTCGGCGCGGTGGGCCCAGATGGGCTACTGGATCGACCAGGCGTATGCCGGCCGCGCGATCATCCCGACCGCTGTGGCGTTGGCGTGCGACCACTGCTTCTTCACGATGGGCCTGCACCGGATCGAGATCGCCATCCGTCCCGAGAACGAGGCAAGCCTGCGGGTTGTCGACAAGCTGGGCTTTCGGGCGATCGGGCTCGCGCCCAGCTACCTGCACATCAACGGCAGGTGGCGTGACCATCTGCTCTTCGCCCTGACGGTCGACGAGGTGGAGACACGTGTGCTCGAGCGGCTTGGCTGAGCCAGCGGACCCGCGGCATCGGTCTGTTTGCGCCGCGATGTCTGGCGGGTGTTGGCCACCGCGCGCATGGAGCTCCGCCACTTCAGCAACATATTTCTCGAGCGACACACCGATGGCCGTCCACGGCTACCTGCGGGGTCCGACATACCGTCTGAGTCGTGGGTTTGACCGGTCTCATCTATGCAGCCATCGTCGTCGCGTGGGCGGCGTACCTTGTCCCGTTGGCGTTGCGACGTCACGACGAGGCCTCGCGCACCCGCTCGATCGAACGTTTCTCGTCGACGATGCGGGTGTTGTCCCGCCGTGGTTCGGCCACCGCCGAGCGGCTGGTGGTGACGCCACCGCGAGCCGTTGACCGAGTGCTGTCGCCGAGCCTGAAGTCTGCCGCGACCAGCGACGACGCCACGCCTGACATCCGCCCGACCCGAGCCGCCCAGGTCGCCGCCGCTCGTCGTCGACGGCGCGTGCTGATCGTGTTCACGGCCGTCCTCGCGCTGACGGGGTCCGCGTCGGCGTTCTGGCTTGCCCCGTGGTGGTCGTTTGCCATCCCGCTTGCTCTCATCCTGGGCTTCCTCGTCGTCGCGCGGCGCCAGGTTCGCAAAGCCGAGGATTCGTTCTGGGTAGCCGCGTCGAAGCAGCGGCTCGACCCCTCCAACGTCGTACGACGCTCCGCTGTCCGTGTGGACGCCTCCCACGGTGCGGCCAAGTCCGCCGAGTCTGGCGAGGGTGCAGAGGCGGATGACGAGCCCACGATCACGTTGTCCACCGAAGCGATCGCTGCGGCAGCACCCGACCTCACCGAGGAGCGCGTCATGGCCATCTCCCTCAGCACCGCTGACGGCAGCTCGCTTTGGGACCCACTGCCGGTGATGCTTCCGACCTACGTCGACAAGCCGGCCGCTCGGCGCACGATCCGAACGATCGAGCTGGGCGAGCCGGGGACCTGGTCCTCCGGGCACAGCGAGGACGACAGCCAGACGGTGGCAGCGGCAGCCGTCCAGGGTGAGCAGGCCGCCGAGGTGGGGAAGGCGTCAGACGAGCCTCGTCGCGCGGCCAACGGCTGACGTTTCGCCAGGGTCGGCTCGCCCGTCGGGCGATGCTAAGGTTTCCCGGCGGTTCACGGTGGTGGCCGGCATGGGGCTGTGGCGCAGTTGGTAGCGCGTCTCGTTCGCAATGAGAAGGTCAGGGGTTCGAATCCCCTCAGCTCCACCCAGGGGTGTTCACGGTTATCGGCCGTGCATGCTCACGAAATTCGCGCCTGGCGGGCTCTGAGCCCGTTCGGGTGCGTTTTCTGCGTTTGCTGGCGGGTGATCCGCGGTCGACGCGGCCGTCACCGGCTTTTGCTATGACGATGTCGCATGAGCGCCAGTGCTC
>JACDHG010000103.1 GCA_013821195.1 Propionibacteriales bacterium | reverse complement strand
GGCTCGACGACATCTCTCGTGCGCGCCTGACGAGCGGCAACCTCGCGAAGCTGATCAAGGAGCGCTACGTCGTCGGGGTCACGTCGAACCCAACGATCTTCGCCAAGGCGGTCTCCGACGCCGACGACTACTCCGAGCAGGTCAAGGACCTCGCGGTCCGGGGCGTCGACCTGGAGGAGGCGGTGCGCGCCATCACGACGTACGACGTCCGCTGGGCCTGCGACGAGCTGCGCGATGTCTATGACCGGACCAACGGGCAGGACGGCCGGGTCAGCATCGAGGTCGACCCGCGTCTCGCCCACAACACCGAGGCAACGATCGCCGAAGCGCGGGCACTGTGGTGGCTTGTGGACCGGGCAAACGCGATGATCAAGATCCCCGCCACCCAGGAAGGCCTCGCCGCGATCACCGCCGCGACCGCTGAGGGCATCAGCGTCAACGTCACGTTGATCTTCAGTCTCGACCGTCACCGCGCGGTGATGGACGCCTACCTGAGCGGGCTCGAGCAGGCGCACTCCAAGAACGTCGACCTGTCGTCGATCAGGTCCGTCGCGTCGTTCTTCGTCAGCCGGATCGACACCGAGGTCGACAAACGTCTTGACGCCCTCTCCGATCGCGATGGCTCCAGTGACGAGGTCGAGGCGCTGCGCAGCAAGGCCGCGATCGCCAACGCCAGGCTCGCCTATCAGTCCTTCGAGGACGTCTTCAGCTCGGACCGCTGGTCGGCGCTGGAGGCAGCCGGCGCCCACAGGCAGCGGCCGCTGTGGGCGTCGACCTCCGTCAAGGACCCGGACCTGCCCGACACCATGTATGTCGATGGGCTTGTCGCGCCCGACACGGTCAACACCATGCCTGAAGCCACCATCGACGCCACCGCCGACCATGGCGACATCACCGGCGACACCGTGACCCCCAACTACGACGACGCACAGCAGGTGATCGACCGGCTCGAGAAGGTCGGGGTGTCGTACGACGAGATGGTGCAAGCCGTCGAGGACGAGGGCGTCGACAAGTTCGCCGCGTCGTGGAAGGAGCTGCAGGACACCGTCGAGGCGGCCCTCGAGGGTGACCCGGACGTCGAGGGCAGCAAGTGAGGCGCGAGCTCACCGTCACCACGTCGGCGTCGTACGACGACTGCCTCGCCACGTTGGAGGACGACGCTGTCGCCAGCAGACTCGCCGCTCAGGACCCCACGTTGTGGGGCGAGGACGCCGAGTCGGAGGCGTCCGTCCGGCTGTCGTGGATCTCGCTGCCGACATCATCTCGGCCCCTCCTGGCCGAGGTCGACGCACTCCGTGCCCAGCTGTGGTCAGAAGGCGTCGACCAGGTGGTCCTCTGCGGGATGGGTGGCTCCTCGCTGGCTCCGGAGGTCATCTCGGCGACTTACGACGTCCCACTCACCATCCTCGACTCCACCAACCCGAGCGTGGTCCGTCGAGCGACGAGTGGTGACCTGTCCCGCACCGTCGTGGTGGTCTCCAGCAAGTCCGGCGGCACGCTGGAGACAGACAGCCAGCGACGGGCGTTCGCGGCGGCGTTCGAGACGGCGGGCATCGATGCTGCCTCTCGGTTCGTCGTCATCACAGATCCCGGTTCCGACCTCGAGGCGCTGGCGACTGAGCAGGGCTACCGCAAGGTCTTCCTCGCCGATCCTCATGTGGGTGGCCGCTACAGCGCGCTCACCGCATTCGGGCTCGTGCCGACGGGCCTTGCGGGTGTCGACATCGCCGAGCTGCTGGACGAGGCGGAAGCGGTCACGGCGCGGTTGAGCCGCGACACGATGGACAACCCGGCCCTCGTGCTGGCAGCCGCCCTGGCAACGAACGAAGGCCGTGACAAGGCCGCGATCGTCGACGTCGGCGCGGGCGTCATCGGGTTCGCCGACTGGGCCGAGCAGCTCATCGCCGAGTCCACAGGGAAGCTCGGGACAGGTGTGCTCCCGGTCGCCGTCGAGGGACCGTCAGCCCCGGAGGTGCGCCAACCAGCCTTCGACGTCGTCGTCGCCGCCCTGATCGCGACCGAGGACGCCGGCAAGCAACCCGAAGGGGTCGGCGACCCGTGGGTGGCGGTGTCGGGCACCTTGGGCGCGCAGTTCCTCACCTGGGAGACGGCGACGGCGGTCATGGGGCGAGTGCTGGGTATCAACCCGTTCGACCAGCCGGATGTGGAGAGCGCGAAGAAGGCGACCCGGGGGCTCCTGGACACCCAGCCGAGAGACGACCCCGCCCAGATAACCGAGAACGGCATCCAGGCGCGCGGGTCTGACGGACTGCTCGGCGGCGTCGACACACTCGCCGGTGCGGTCGCGGCCCTGCTCGCCAGGCTCGGCGACGCCAGCTACCTCGCAGTCATGGCCTATCTCGACTCTGAGCGCGATGTGTCTCTGCGTGGTGTCCGAGAGTCGCTTGCACGGCGTACCGGGCGGCCGACGACGTTCGGGTGGGGGCCACGCTTTCTGCACTCCACCGGGCAGTACCACAAGGGCGGCCCGGCGCAAGGTGTGTTCCTCCAGATCACGTCGAGCGAGCCGACCGACATGGAGGTCCCCGGTCGACCCTTCACGTTCCAGTCGCTGATCACCGCCCAGGCCGCGGGAGACGCCACGGTGCTGGCCGAGCTCAACCTGCCGGTGTTGCGGCTTCACCTCACCGATCCGGTCGCCGGCGTGGCCCGACTCCTCGAGATGCTGCGATGACGTTCTTCGACCCGGCGTCCGACAACCCGCTGCGGGACCCACAGGACCGGCGACTCCCACGGATCGCAGGTCCGTGCGGCATGGTGATCTTCGGCGTCACCGGTGACCTCTCGCGCAAGAAGCTCATGCCGGCCGTCTATGACCTTGCGAACCGCGGTCTCCTGCCTCCGGGTTTCTCACTCGTGGGGTTCGCCCGGCGCGACTGGGCAGACCAGGACTTCGCGCAGATCGTGCACGACGCCATCAAGGAGTACGCGCGGACAGAGTTCCGCGAGGAGGTGTGGAAGCAGCTGTCGGAAGGGTTCCGGTTCGTGCCGGGTGACTTCGCGGACGACGTGGCGTTCTCTCAGCTGCACGACACGATCGAGGAGCTCGACCGTGAGCGGGGCACGGCAGGCAACCACGCGTTCTACCTGTCGATCCCGCCCAAGTTCTTCCCGGACGTGATCGGGCAGCTCAAGGAGCACAGCCTGGCGGAGAGCCGCGCCGGTGCCTGGCGCCGGGTGGTCGTCGAGAAGCCGTTCGGGCACGACCTGAAGAGTGCGCAGCAGCTCAACGCCACCGTGTCCGAGGTGTTCCCGCAGGAGTCGGTGTTCCGCATCGACCACTACCTGGGGAAGGAGACGGTCCAGAACATCCTCGCGCTCCGGTTCGCCAACCAGCTGTTCGAGCCGATCTGGAACGCCAACTACGTCGACCACGTGCAGATCACGATGGCCGAGGACATCGGCATCGGCGGTCGAGCCGGCTACTACGACGGCATCGGGGCCGCCCGCGACGTCATCCAGAACCACCTGCTGCAGCTGATGGCCCTCACCGCCATGGAGGAGCCGACGTCCTTCGACGCGCGGAGCCTGCGCGCCGAGAAGAAGAAGGTCCTCCGTTCGGTGCGCCGCCCCGAGCGGCTCGACCTGCACACCGCGCGCGGTCGGTACGTCTCCGGCTGGGCCGGCGGCGAGAAGGTCAAGGGCTTTCTCGAGGAGGACGACATCCCCAAGGCGTCCACGACCGAGACGTTCGCTGCGATCAAGCTCGAGATCGACACGCGGCGCTGGGCAGGAGTTCCCTTCTACCTCCGCCACGGCAAACGACTCGGGCGACGCGTGACCGAGGTGGCAGTCGTGTTCAAGCGGGCTCCGCACCTCCCGTTCTCGGAGACGGCGACAGAGGAGCTCGGCCAGAACGCGCTCGTCATCCGCGTCCAACCCGACGAAGGCATCACCGTCCGCTTCGGCTCCAAGGTGCCCGGGACAGCGATGGAGATCCGTGACGTCAACATGGACTTCGCGTACGGCGGAGCCTTCGTCGAGTCGAGCCCCGAGGCGTACGAGCGGCTCATCCTCGATGTGCTGCTCGGCGAGCCGCCCCTGTTTCCGCAGCATGAGGAGGTCGAGCTGTCCTGGCGAATCCTCGACCCGATTCTCGAGTACTGGGCCGAGCTCGGTAAGCCCGACCCCTACTCGGCCGGAACGTGGGGCCCCCCGATCGCCGACGAGATGCTCGCCCGCGACGGCCGCGTCTGGCGCCGGCCATAGCGACCCAGGGAGACCCATGGCTACCGAACTGACCTCCACCAACGCGAGCAAAGTCGCCTCCGCGCTTCTCCTCGCGCGTCGTAAGGCCGGCTCACCCGCCATGGGCATGGTGATGACCTTCGTCGTCGTCACGGACGAGGGCGATCACTACGACGCTCTCAGAGCGGCTCGGGCGGTCTCCCGCGAGCATCCCTCCCGCATCCTTGGCGTCATCCGGCGTAGCGCGCGCGGTGCGGCGAACCTCGACGCCGAGGTCAGGGTCGGCGATGGCCCCTCAGGTGAGCAAGTGCTGCTCCGGATGTCCGGTGAGCTAACCAAGCATCCTGAGAGCGTCGTCCTACCGCTGCTGCTGCCGGACTCCCCCGTGGTGATCTGGTGGCCTGGAAGAGCACCGGAAGAGCCCGCCAAGGACCCGTTGGGCGCGCTCGCGCAGCGCCGCATCACCGACATGGCAGCGGTGAAACGGGGTAGGGCCAAGGCGATGCTCAACCAGGCGAAGAACTACGCGCCAGGCAACACCGACCTGTCGTGGACCAGGCTGACTCCCTGGCGTGCTCTGCTCGCCGCGGCACTGGACCAGTTTCCGGCGAAGGTGACATGCGGCGAGGTCGCTGCCGAGCGATCCAACCCCAGCGCCGACCTGATGGCAGCCTGGTTGACCACCCGGCTCGAGGTGCCGATCGAGCGGGTCTTGTCGAAGGGGCCCGGGATCACCCACGTCCGACTCTCCACCGGAGGCGGCGACGTCGAGATCTCCCGGCCGGACGGCGTCCTGGCCGAGTTCACGATCCCCAACGCACCCAACCGGCCGGTGGCGCTGAAGCGGCGAGACACGGCTGAGCTGCTCGCCGAGGAGCTACGTCGACTCGACACCGACGACATCTACCAGGACACGGTGAAACAGCTGTGCTTGCTGGCCGGTCACAAGCCGCCTACGACGCCGACGTCGCTGTCCGAGAAAGGCGAGGTGGTCGAGGATGCAGCCAAACCCAAACCACGCAAGCCCTCCACCGCGAAGAAGTCGAGCAAGCGCTGATGCCTGACCCGACGCTGCTGGTGCACCGCGACGCGGATGTTCTCGCCGAGGCGGTGTGCGCCCGCCTGCTCACCCGCCTCGTCGACATCCAGGCGGCGGGTCGCACACCTCGCTGGGTGTTGACGGGCGGAACGGTTGCGGACACGGTCCACCGAGCGGTGGCGCGGTCGCCTGCCAAGCATGCCGTGGACTGGTCCAGGGTCGAGCTCTGGTGGGGCGACGAGCGCTTCGTCGCGAGCCGCGACAGGGATCGCAACGACCTACAAGCCCGAGAAGCACTGTTGGACTCGATCCCCGTGTCGCCTGCGCTCGTTCACCCCATGCCCGCAAAGGACTCCCCCGGCGCCGACCCCGACTCAGCCGCCGAGCAGTACGCCGCCGAGCTCGCCCAAGCCGCCGCTGCTGAAGACCATGACGGCGTCCCGGTGTTCGATGTCCTGATGCTGGGCGTCGGACCGGACGGTCACGTCGCGTCCTTGTTCCCGGAGCGTCCAGCGCTCTACGACGAAGGCGTCGTGGTCGCCGTACGCGGTGCTCCCAAGCCACCCCCGACCCGGTTGTCGCTCACGATGCGGACGCTCCAGAGCGCCCGCGAGGTGTGGTTCGTGGTCGCCGGCGAGGACAAGGCCGCGGCAGTCCGGATGACGCTCTCCGGCGCCGGCGTGACTCAGGTGCCCGCGGCGGGTCCCCGGGGCCGAGCCCGCACGCTGTGGCTGCTGGACAAGGCGGCCGCAGCTGAGTTGCCGGCGGGGATGAGCCGCATCGCCTCGCCCTGACACCAGTCGGCGAGTCGCTAGAAGACGATCTCGCCCGACTTGCGCTTGGCGCGAAGGGTCTGCAGCGCCTCGTCGAGAATCTCCTTCGCCTCGGCGTCGGAGCGGCGCTCCTTCACGTAGGCGAGATGAGTCTTGTAGGGCTCGATCTTCGGCGGCGGAGGCGGGTTGTCGGAGTCGCGGTTCGCCGGGAGCCCGCAGCGGGGACAGTCCCATGAGTCCGGGACGACGGCCTCGACGGCGAACATCGGGGCAGTCTCGTGACCGTTGGAGCAGAAGTAGACGATCCGCTGCCGGGGGGCGGCGTCACCGCGCTCGGCCTCGCCCATGGGACCGGCGCCGACCCGGCTACCTCGGATGGCACTGCCACCAGCCACTGGACCACTCCTCGCTCTTGTGATGTCACCGTGTCAGGTGACACGCGATTGTACGCTGCGAAGCTCGACCTGTGGTGCGGTCAGCCGTCAGCCTGACTTGAGAAGCAGCCCCAGTGACACGATGCACGCGAACCAGATGGTCCCGACGCCGATCGTGATGCGGTCGAGGTTCTTCTCGGCGGTGGAGGATCCGCCGACTCCGCTGGTGACCCCCCCGCCGAACATGTCGGAGAGACCGCCACCGCGGCCCTTGTGGAGAAGGATCATCACCACGAGTAGGACGCTGGTGATGACGAGCAGGATGTTGAAAGCAAAGATCACGAGAACGGATTCTACCTTCCGCCGGAGGGCTAGATGACCGGCATGTCGTAGAACCTGCAAATGCCACCGAACTCGTCGGCCTGGAGACTGGATCCACCGACGAGGCAGCCATCGACATCCGGCTGGCACATGATGGCCGCGACGTTGGCGGCCTTGACGGAGCCGCCGTACAGGATGCGGGTCGAAGCTGCCACCTCGTCCCCGTGCACCTCGGTCAGCCGGCGCCGGATCGCCGCGCAGACCTCCTGCGCATCAGCGGGCGTTGCGACCTCCCCCGTCCCGATGGCCCACACCGGCTCGTACGCGATGACGAGGTCAGCCACCTCCTCGTCGGCGAGCCCTGCCAGCGAACCGTCGACCTGACCCAGCACGAAGGCCACCTGCTCCCCCGCCTCACGTACGTCGAGCCCCTCGCCGACGCACACGATGGGCACGAGACCGGCGCCGACCGCCCGGTGGGCCTTCGCATTGACGAGGGCATCATCCTCGCCGTTGTGCTCGCGTCGCTCGGAGTGTCCGATGACGACGTAGGAGCAGCCGAGCTTGGTCAGCATGCTGGCGCTGACCTCCCCTGTGTATGCCCCGTCGTCGTGCACAGAGACATCCTGGGCACCGTACTTGAGCTTGAGCCGGTCGCCGTCGACGAGCGTCTGGACGCTTCGCAGGTCGGTGAAGGGCGGGTGGACGACCACCTCCACCAGGTCGTAGTCGTGCTTCTTGTCGGACAAGATCCAGGCGAGCTTCTGGACCAGGACGACGGCCTCGTGGTGATTGAGGTTCATCTTCCAGTTACCCGCCATGAGCGGGACGCGGGTGTGCTTGGCCATGAGGACTCCGGTGCCTGTCTTAGTCGTCGAGTACGTCGATGCCTGGAAGCGGCTTGCCCTCGAGGTACTCGAGGCTCGCCCCTCCACCGGTGGAAATGTGACCGAACTGGTCATCCGTGAAACCGAGCTGGCGAACGGCAGCCGCTGAGTCCCCACCTCCTACGACGGACAATCCGTCGATCTCGGTGAGCGCGCGCGCGACGGCCTTAGTCCCGGCGGCGAAGGCCGCTATCTCGAAGACGCCCATCGGGCCGTTCCAGAAGACTGTCCTGGCGTCCGACAGCACCTCGGCGAAGTGACGGGCGGAGTCGGGCCCGACGTCGAGCCCCAGCTCATCGGCCGGCATGGCAGTTGCTGCCACGACCGTCGTCGGTGCAGCAGCCTCGAGCTCGGGTGCTACGACGACATCGGTGGGAAGGACGATCCCGACCCCTGCCTCCTCGGCCCGGAGCAGACAACGACGCACGACGTCGATCTGGTCCTCCTCGAGCAGGCTCCTGCCGACCTCGTGGCCGAGCGCCTTCAGGAACGTGAACACCATGCCGCCGCCGATGAGCAACGTGTCTGCCTTGGAGATCAGGTTGTCGATGACGCCGAGCTTGTCGGACACCTTCGAACCACCGAGCACCACGACGTACGGACGCTCCGGCTCCTCAGTGAGGCGGTGGAGGATCTCCAGCTCCTTCAAGACGAGCCCGCCGGCCGCGTTGGGGAGTCGCTGAGCCACGTCGTAGACGCTCGCCTGCCTGCGGTGTACGACGCCGAAGCCGTCGCTGACGAAGGCGTCACCGAGGGCCGCGAGCTCGAGCGCGAACGCAGCCCGCTCCGCGTCCTCCTTGCTGGTCTCGCCGGCGTTGAAGCGGACGTTCTCCAGGACGACGACATCCCCCTCGCGCATGGTGCCGACCGCCGCTTCGGCCGATGCCCCGACGGTGTCGCTGGTGTGTGTGACCTCGTGACCGAGCAGCTCTCCCAGGCGGATCGCGACCGGCCCGAGCGAGTAGGCGTCGTCGGGCTCACCCTTGGGTCGACCGAGGTGCGCCATCACGACCACCTTCGCACCCCGTTCGCTCAGGTCGGTGATCGTGGGGACGCTGGCACGGATGCGTCCGTCGTCAGTGATGGCAGTGCCGTCAAGCGGCACATTGAGATCCGACCGGACGAGCACCCGCTTGCCGTCAAGCCCGCCAAGG
>JACDHG010000102.1 GCA_013821195.1 Propionibacteriales bacterium | reverse complement strand
GGCACCTCCATCCCCTCGAGGCCAGCAGTCACCTGGTCGGCCAGGGTGTAGACATCGACCTGGGCGCGGCC
This sequence comes from Propionibacteriales bacterium, assembly GCA_013821195.1. GTDB lineage: Bacteria > Actinomycetota > Actinomycetes > Propionibacteriales > Nocardioidaceae > JACDHG01. Next base: position 8,691 of record JACDHG010000102.1, on the reverse strand, counting down.
ACATGAGGGACAGGAGACGATCTCGAGCTTGCGCTCGCGCAGGTTGAGCGACTGCAAGATCTGCAGGCCGACCTTGACCTCCTCGACCGGCGGGGCCGACAGGGAGACCCTGATCGTGTCGCCGATCCCCTGTGCCAGCAGGGCTCCGAACGCCACCGACGACTTGATGGTGCCTTGGAACGCCGGCCCGGCCTCGGTCACGCCCAGGTGGAGCGGCCAGTCCCCGGCCCGCGACAGCAGCTCGTAGGCACGCACCATCACGACCGGGTCGTTGTGCTTGACCGAGATCTTGAAGTCGTGGAAGTCGTGCTCCTCGAACAACGAGGCCTCCCACGCCGCCGACTCGACCAGCGCCTCAGGGGTGGCCTTGCCGTGCTTCTCGAGCAGTCGCGGGTCGAGCGAGCCGGCGTTGACGCCGATCCGGATCGACGTTCCACGGTCCTTCGCGGCGGCCGCGATCTGCTTGATCTGGTCGTCGAACTTGCGGATGTTGCCGGGGTTGACCCGGACCGCCGCGCAGCCCGCTTCGATCGCCGCGAACACGTACCTGGGCTGGAAGTGGATGTCGGCGATCACCGGGATCTGGGAGTGCTGCGCGATCGCGGGAAGGGCCGCGGCGTCATCCTGACTCGGGCAGGCGACCCGGACGATGTCACATCCCGAGGCGGTCAGCTCGGCGATCTGCTGCAGGGTGGTGTCGACATCCGCGGTCAGGGTCGTCGTCATCGACTGCACGGAGATGGGTGCGTCTCCCCCGACGAGGACCGATCCGACCTTGATCTGCCGCGTCGGCCGCCGAGGCGCGAGCACGGGGGGTGGCGCGGACGGCATTCCCAGGTCAATGCTGGTCATCGATCTCCTTCGTACCACGATCTACGGGCAGGCGACGCGCCGCGTCAGCCCGTGAGCCGGATAGGGCTGACGATGTCGGCCCAGATGAGGATGACGCCCGCGACGATCAGCACCATGGCCACGGTGTAGGCGACGGGCAGCATCTTCGCCACGTCGGCGTACCCAGGGTCGGGGCGCCCGCGCAGACGTGCGATGCCGCGTCGAGCCGCCTCGTAGAGCGCACCCGCGATGTGGCCGCCGTCGAGCGGAAGCAGCGGGATGAAGTTGAACAAGGCCACGAAGAGGTTGACGATGCCGAGCAGTGTGAGCAGCGCGACCCAGCGGTCGGTGACGTCGATGCGTTCGTCGGACGCCACCTCACCTGCCACCCGGCTCGCGCCGACCACGCTCATCGGGCTCTCGGGGTCTCGCTCCTCGATCCCCAGCGCGGCCTTGGACACGCCGGCCATCCGCTCCGGCATGTGCAGCAGGGCCTCGCCAGTGCGCTTGGTGTAGTCCCCGAACGTCGCCACGACGTAGCCCGCGTCCTGGCGTTGGCGGGTCTCGTCGGGTGTGATGCCCAGGAATCCCACCTGGACGAAAGTCGTCGGGTCCTCGAGGTCGGGGCGCTCCGACACCAGCGGCGTCGGTGTCAGCGTGGTGGTCTGGCCGCCACGCTCGACCACGACGTCGATCTGCTGACCGGCCTTGTCGCGGATGGCGGTGGAGAAGGCATCCCAGCTCGACACCGCCTCACCGTCGAGCGAGACGATCGTGTCTCCCGCTCGGAAACCCGCCTCGCGCGCCGGTGACAGCGGATCGGGGTCGGCGTCGGGAGCGACCCGGCAGGCACGAGCACCCTCGCTCGCCGGGATGACACAGTCGGACACCTGGCTGACCGTGAGGGTCGGCGCCTTGATGCCGATCCCCATGAAGACGCCGGTCAGGAGGAGGACCGCCAGCACGACGTTCATCATCGGCCCCCCGGACATCACGATCACCTTCTTCCACCACGCCTGCCGGTAGAAGTGCCGCGCCTCCGGGGTCGCGTTCGTCTCGCTCGCCTCTGCGGCTCTCGCGTCCGCGATCATCCGGGTGAAGAACCCACCGCTGTTGGCGCGGCCGCCGCTGCCGCCGCCACCGTCCTTCGCCGGCGGAAGCATGCCGGCCATCCGGATGAACCCGCCGAGCGGGAAGGCCTTGACGCCGTACTCGGTGTCGCCGCGCCTGACCGACCAGATCGTCTTGCCGAACCCGACGAAGTACTGGGTCACCTTGACACCGAACTTCTTGGCGGGCCACATGTGCCCCACCTCGTGCAAGGCGATGGATGCGAGCAGACCGGAGAGGAACAGGACGACGCCAAGGGTGTAGACCAGAGCGGTCATGACTGCGGTGCCCCTCCTGAGGTCGGCTGCTTCTCGAGCACGCCTGATGCTCGATCACGAGCCCAACGATCTGCGGCAAGTACGTCGTCGACGCTCACCACGGCGCCACCCAAGAGTACGTCCTCCGATTCCTGCGCCGCAGCCATCACGGCGGCGACGGTGTCGACGATCGCCAGATAGGGGAGCTGCCCGGCGAGAAAGGCCTCGACGCACACCTCGTTCGCGGCGTTGTAGACGGCCGGCACCACTCCCCCACGCCGACCAGCCTCGACGGCGAGGAGCAGACCCGGGAACGCCTCGTGGTCGACCGGCTCGAAGTCCCACTGCTGCGACTGCGCCCAGTCCACCGGCTGAGCCACGTCGGGCACCCGGTCGGGCCAACCCAGAGCCAGCCCGATGGCGAGCCGCATGTCGGGGGGCGACGCCTGCGCGAGCGTCGACCCGTCACAGAACTCCACCATCGAGTGGACCACCGACTGAGGGTGCACCACGACCTCGATGCGGTCGAAGTCGATTCCGAAGAGCAGATGCGCCTCGATCACCTCGAGGCCCTTGTTGACCAGCGTCGAGGAGTTCGTCGTGACGACAGGGCCCATCTGCCACGTGGGGTGGGCAAGAGCCTGCTCGGCGGTGACATCAGCCAGCTCGCCACGGGTTCGCCCGCGAAACGGCCCGCCGCTGGCGGTCAGCACCAGCCGTCGTACCTCCTCGGCACGGCCTCCGCGCAGGCACTGCGCAAGCGCCGAGTGCTCGGAGTCGACCGGGACGATCTGGCCTGGCTGCGCCGCCGACGTGACGACCTGGCCGCCGATGATGAGCGACTCCTTGTTGGCGAGGGCGAGCGTCGCGCCAGTCTCGAGCGCGGCCATCGTGGGCCGCAGACCCACGGCACCGGACAGAGCGTTCAGGACCACGTCGCAGGGGGTCCGCGCGGCCCGCTCGGCCGCATCCGGGCCGGCGAAGATCTTGGGGAGCGAGAAGTCGCCGTGCTGGTAGCCGCGCCGCTGCGCCTCGGCGTAGAAGGCCAGCTGGAGGTCTTGGACGGCCGTGCTGCGGGCGACCGCCACGACGGCGACCTCGAACTCGAGGGCCTGAGCCGCCAGCAGCGTCGGGTCAGACCCGCCGGCGGCGAGCGCCACCACGCGGAACCGGTCGGCGTTCGCACGTATGACGTCGAGAGCCTGCGTGCCGATCGACCCGGTCGAGCCGAGAACCACGATGCGGCGAAGGTCGGCAGATGCTGCACTCACAACGGGCATCTTGTCACGCGGCGCGACTCCGACCCGCGATCTGCTGGCTACTTCACTTCGCTGCGCAACACCCGATAGGCACCCACAGCGAGCGGGATTACGATCCACCACAGGCTCGTCACGAGCAGCTGGAGCCACTCGTCCCCCTCCATCGTGTGATCGAAGAGTGGCCGCTGGGCCGTGCCCAGGTCGATCCAGGGAGCCGCGTCATCGAGAGCGGTGACGAGTCCGAAGAGGATCCCGAAGGCGAGCGGCAGCACGAACGACGCCACGATCGCGGCGGCGCTGTTGAGCAGGATCATGCCGAAGGCCAACCCTCCCAGGATCCCCATCAGCTGGAGGATCGCCGTGTCACGGTATCCCTCAGCGCCGAAGGTCCAGCTGCCGTCACCGCCCTGCAGGCTGGCGCCGAGAACGTTGCCCAGGGCAGCCACACCTAACAGCAGCACGACGGCGACAACGCCCAGCACGACCACAGCCGCGATCTTGGCCGCCAGGATCCGGCCCCGGCTCGGCTCCAGCGTGAAGGACACCAGGCCGGTTCGCTGCGACCACTCACTCGTGACGACCAAGATGCCGAGCACCGGCAGCAGGAACCCCTGCGGGGTGAGGGTGACACCGACGAAACCGTTGAATGTCAACAAGTTCGCATCGGCAAAGAACAGGTACAACGTGACGGCCGCGAACGTGATGACGCCGATGGCGATCAGCAGCCACATCCCGGCGCGGGTGTCGTACATCTTGCGAAGCTCGACGCGCACCAGGCGAAAGAACGGGATCTTCGCGATGTCGGACGCCGGACGGCGCGCGACGGGGTCCTCGGCCACCTGGCTACTCATGGGGCAACGCCTTCTCTCTCGTCGGATACAGCTCGGGCATCGTCGGCGGTCAGCTCGAGGAACATGTCTTCAAGGCCGGACCCGCCGGTCTTCAGCTCCGTCAGGACGATCTGACCCGCCAGCGCGGCCTTGCCGATCTGCTCGGTCGTTGCCTGGACGACGAGCCCGCCGTCAATTCGATGCGCTGAAGGTCAGTCCTGCGTCGGTGAGGGCAGCGGCCAGGGCATCATCGTCGAGGCTGCGAACCATCGTGCCGGCATCCGTCAGCATCGACTTCTTCGACCCCTGAGCGACGATCTTGCCTCGCCCGATGACCACCAGCTCGTCGGCGATGACCTCGATCTCGTGGATCAGGTGCGAGGAGAGCAAGACGGTGCCGCCGCGCTCGGCGAAGCCTCGCAGCAGGCCGCGCATCCACCGGATGCCCGCAGGGTCGAGCCCGTTGGCCGGCTCGTCGAGGATCAGCACCTTCGGATCGCCGAGCAGGGCATGGGCGATGCCGAGGCGCTGCCGCATCCCGAGGGAGTAGTTCCCGATCCGGCGCTTTGCCTCGACCTCGCCGAGGCCCACCAGCGTGAGCATCTCATCGATCCGTGAGTCGGGCAGGCCCATCACGATGGCACCGAGCTTGAGCACCTCGCGTCCGTTACGGCCTGAGTGCTGCGCCGACGCGTCAAGCAGGACTCCGACACTGCGGCCTGGGTTGTTGAGCTGCGAGTAGGGCACCCCGAGAATCGTCGATGCTCCTGTGGTGGGCGGCGTGAGGCCGACCATCATGCGCATGGTGGTCGACTTGCCTGCCCCGTTGGGTCCGAGCAAGCCGGTGACGGTGCCCGGCTCCACGGTGAACGAGACGCGGTCGACAGCGGTGAAGGCGCCGTAGCGCTTGCTGAGTCCTTCGACAACGATCATGGGTCCAGCATCGTGGATCGCGGGGGTCATCGTTCCCCTGCCTCCCCCAGACTGCGGGGAAGTTGTGCTCCCTACCCGGCCAAACCGGTCGATTGCCACGGTCCGCCAGTGCCGACGCAGGTCACTACCCGGGTCAACCAGGCGACCCTTCCCCGCGATGGCGTGTGGAGCGCGCAGAACACCGAGGGCATTCGTCACCGGCGGCCACCCGACACAGAGCCGTGTCCAGCGTGCGGGCGACGGCGTCGACATCTGCGGGCGCCGATGAACCGACGCTGCGTGGGATACCTTGCGAGGGACATCGGGCGTAGGGAGAGGGAGCGGTCGTGGGAGCGTTGTGGCATCCGTTCGCAGACATGGGGGCCGTCGAGCGTGACGGCGAGTTCGTCATCGCGCGCGGCGAGGGGGCGTACGTCTTCGACAGCGACGGCAACCGCTACCTCGACGCCACCGCCGGCCTGTGGTTCGCCAACATCGGGCATGGCCGGGCCGAGCTCGGACAGGTGGCGGCCGAGCAGATGGGCAAGGTGGCGGCATACAGCACCTTCGGCGACTACGTGACCGAGCCGACGGTGGAGCTGGCCGAGCGATTGGCCGGGATCGCGCCGGTACCGGGCAGCAAGGTGTTCTTCACGTCGGGCGGGTCGGACTCCGTCGACACCGCCGCCAAGCTCGCCCGCCGCTACTGGCACAAGGTGGGTCAGCCGCAACGCACCATCGTCATCGGCCGCGAGAAGGCCTACCACGGCATGCACTACGCCGGGACGGCGCTGGCCGGCATACCAGGCAACCGCGAGGGACACGGCGAGCTCGTCGCCGACGCCGCCACAGTCGGCTGGGACAGCGTCGACGACCTACGGGCCACCATCGAGCGGCTCGGGCCCGACCGCGTTGCGGCGTTCTTCTGCGAACCCGTCATCGGCGCCGGTGGGATCTATCCCCCACCCGACGGCTACCTCGCAGACGTCCGCAAGGTGTGCACCGAGTACGACGTCTTGTTCGTCGCCGACGAGGTCGTGACCGGCTACGGGCGGATCGGCGGCGCCTGGTTCGCCAGCGGGCGCTTCGGGCTCGAACCTGACATCATCACGACCGCGAAGGGGCTGACGTCGGGTTACCTGCCGATGGGCGCGGTCCTCATCTCCCCCAAGGTGAGTGAGCCGTTCTTCCGGCGCGATGCCGGAGTCTGGTGGCGTCACGGCTACACCTACTCCGGGCACGCCGTCGCCGCCGTGGTGGCGCTGGCCAACCTCGACATCATCGAGCGCGAGCACCTCCTCGACGATGCGACGCGGCTCGAGTCGACCCTCGCGGCCAAGCTCGGTCCGCTCGCCGAGCACGAGCGGGTGCTCGAGGTGCGCTGCGGGACTGGTGCGCTCGCCGCCGTACAGCTCTCCTCACCGACCGAGGCGATGGCTTTGGCCAAGAAGCTGCGTGGCCATGGCGTGGCCACCAGGGCGGTTGGGTCGGGCGGCATCCAGATCTCACCGGGGTTCGTGATGACCGACGACCAGGTCGACGAGCTCGCAGCCGCGATCAGTGCCGCCCTCGACGCCTGACGACCGAGTTGTCAGGGCATGGTGGACACCCTCGCGCTCACGTCGCAATGACAAGTTCCAACTGTGACGTCGCTCTGACTCCCTGAGGGTCGGATCCTTGCGGCAGGCGCTGGGGCCAAGATCCGAGGGTGGGGGGAAGCCCGACAACCTGGAGCTCGGATCCTCTTGCAGAGGTCACACGCCTCCGCAGGGGGCGAGGGGCTCTGGTCCGAAGCTCAGGTGTCGTCTCCGGAGCTCAGGTCAGTCGTCGCGTCGGGCCCAGGGCGAGCCGTACTCGGTGAGCAGGTCGAGGAACGGCACGGCGTCGAACGCCTCCGGCCCCAGCACCCCCGCGCCCGACCAGGTGCCCCGCGCGAGCAGCTCGAGGGCGATGACCGGGTTGATCGCGGTCTGCCACACCACGCACTGGTGGCCGTACTCCCGCATCGACCACGCGTTGTCGACCACGTGATAGAGGTACGTCGCCAGGGGCTCGCCGTCCTTGCCGCGTCCCGTCACGTACACGCCCGCGCAGGTCTTGCCGCTCATCTTGTCGCCGAGCGTCGCCGGGTCGGGCAGCCCGGCGGCCACGACGTCGCGCGGACTGACCTCCGAACCACCGACCCGCAGCGGGGCGGTCTTGTCGAGCCCGAGCTTGTGCAGGGTCTTGAGCACGTCGATGAACGCAGTCCCGAGGCCGTACTTGAACGTGACCCGGTTCGCCTCCAGCCAGCGCGGCATCAGGAGCACCTCCTCGTGCTCGACGTTGACGCACTCGACCGGACCGATGCCGGCGGGGAAGTCGAAAACCTCCGGCTCGCTGAACGGCTCGGTCGTGTACCAGCCGCGGCCCCTCTCCCACACGACCGGAGGGTTGAGGCACTCCTCGATGGTCGTCCAGATCGAGAAGGACGGTGCGAAGTCGTAGCCGTCGACGACGAGGTTCGACCCGTCGCGGGTGCCGAGCTCGTCGATCTCGGCGAAGAGGTGGTCGTCGGCATACCGCGCGAAGACGTCAGACAGTCCCGGCTCGACGCCGATCCCGACGAGCGCCAGCCGGCCGGCCCGCTCCCAGTCGCCGGCGACCGCGAACTGTTCGTCTCCGAGCTTGACGCCGGTGAGGGAGTGCGGCGAATCGGCGTGCGGGCGCGACAGGCTCATCGCCATGTCGAGGTAGTCGGCCCCGCCGGCATACGCGCCGTTGAAGATGCCCATCACGAACCGCGGGTCGACGGCGTTCATCACGTGGGTGATGTCGTACTCGCGCGCCAGCGCCTCCACCGCCGCGGCGTCTGACGCGTCGACTTGCGCCGAGCTGAAACGGGAGTCGATCGAAGCCGCCTTGTCCGCGCGCGTCTGATCGTGGTCAGCGATGACGACGTGCTCGAAGAAGTCGCGGCGGGCCGCGATCGCAGCGAACGCCGCCCCGACTCCACCAGCGCCCACCAACAAGATGCGCATCAGACGGTGATGTCTGACATGACGTGCTTGACGCGCGTGTAGTCCTCAAGGCTGTACACGGACAGATCCTTGCCATGACCGGAGTGCTTGAAACCGCCGTGCGGCATCTCGGCCACGATCGGGATGTGGGTGTTGATCCAGACGCAGCCGAAGTCCAGCCGCCGGGCCATCCGCATCGCCCGGCCATGGTCCCGGGTGAAGACGCTGCTGGCCAGGCCGTACCTGACGCCGTTCGCCCACCGCAACGCCTCGTCCTCGTCGGAGAATCGCTGCACGGTGATGACCGGCCCGAAGATCTCGTCCTGGATCGCCTCGTCGTCCTGCTTCAGGCCGGAGACGACGGTCGGCGCGTAGAAGTAGCCCCGGTCGCCGACCCGATGCCCACCGGCCCGCAGCTCCGCGTGGTCGGGCAGCCGGCCGACGAAGCCGCTGACGCGGGCCAGCTGGTCGGGGTTGTTCACCGGACCGTAGA